>JADQBC010000072.1 GCA_016903655.1 Gomphosphaeria aponina SAG 52.96 = DSM 107014 | reverse complement strand
ACACGATAAGCCAAACTATCACCTAATTGATCAAGCAAAGCTTCATATTGCTCCCAACTCACCCCACTAATAACCCGTCTTTCTTCGGGATCTTTCGCTTTTATCTCCCAATCTATATCTGTGAGTAAAACCATAAATCATCATCAATTAATTGTTAATCCTTCATAGTCAATGGTTCATATTTAACCATGAACCATCAACCCTCAACAAAATTAAAACTCCCCCGCCAAAGCCGTATTACAACGTTCGCAAATAGTAGGATGCTCTACAAACTCACCCACATGAGGAGAATAATTCCAACAGCGATCGCATTTCTGCCCATCTGCTTTCACAACCCCCACAGCCAACCCCTCCGACTCACTCCTATATTCGGCTTGTGCAATACTAGCAGCAGTATCTACTAATTCCACCTGAGAAGCTAACAATAAATACCGTAATTCATCCACTCTGTTGCCTGTCAGACTATCAGCAGGATTCATCCCCCCTAAACCAGAGCGCAACTCAGCATCTGACACATATAGCAATACCTTGGCATCCAAAGAAGACCCGATCGCCTTTTCTGCCCGTGCTTGCTCCATCACCTTATTTACTTCAGTGCGTATTCCCCGTAACTTGCCCCAAATACCAGTTAATTCAGGTTTGTGCCATTCAGGGGCTATTTCCACCCAACCCGACTCAAACACCGACTGATAGGGAGTTGGATAGGGTATAAACTGCCAGATATCCTCTGCCATGTGACACATCACAGGAGCGATCGCCTTTGCCAAATTTTCCACTGCTATCGCTAGCACCGTCTGACAACTGCGTCGCCGCCCACTATTCAAATCAGAAATATACAGCCTATCTTTAGCGATATCCAGATAGAAATTGGACAAATCCACCACACAAAAATTCTGCACTGTCTGGAAGAAACGGAAAAATTGATAACCATTCATTGCCGCCGTCACCTCATTAAAAACCTCTGTCATACGGTGCAACATATACTTATCTAATTCTGGCAAATCTCCATAGGCTACCTGATGTTTTTCTGGTGTAAAATCATGCAAATTTCCCAACAAAAAGCGAGCCGTATTGCGAATTTTGCGATAGATATCAGCCAACTGTTTAAGAATATTGCCCCCTATCAAAACATCTGAAGAATAATCCACAGAAGACACCCAGAGACGCATCACATCTGCCCCAAAAGGGGGGTCTTTTTTCTGATTACTTCCCCCCTCAATAATCATCATCGGATCTACCACATTCCCCTCAGACTTACTCATTTTGCGGCCCTTTTCATCCAAAACAAAACCATGAGTTAACACAGTTTTATAAGGAGCAATCCCATTAGTCGCCACACTGGTAAGCAAACTAGATTGAAACCAACCCCGATGTTGATCTGTTCCTTCCAAATACATATCCACAGGATACTTTAACTCTGCCCTTTGTTGAGCCACTGCCGCCCAAGAAGAACCCGAATCAAACCACACATCCATCGTATCCATTCCCTTCCGATATTTGCGGTCTCCCTTGCGATATTTTTCAGGCAACAATTCCTCAGTAGAAAGAGAAAACCAAGCATCAGAACCCTGTTCTGCAATAATTTTCTGCACGTAATTAATTGTTTCTGCCGTCAACAAAGCCTCATTAGTTTCCTCATCATAAAAAACAGGAATAGGAACACCCCAACTCCGTTGACGAGAGATACACCAATCAGAGCGATCGGCTACCATTGGCCGAATGCGATTTTCCCCCTGAGCAGGAATCCAATTTACCGCAGCGATCGCCTTTAGCGCCTCTTCCCGAAACCCTTCCACCGAAGCAAACCACTGTTCAGTTGCCCGAAAAATAGTCGGTTTTTTCGTCCGCCAATCATAGGGATACTTATGCAAATAAGCCTCTTCTTTTAACAGACTTCCTACCTCTTTTAGGGCTACAATTATCGCCTCATTGCCCTCATTTAACACATTCAAACCTGCAAACTTACCAGCTTCTTCTGTAAAATTCCCAGCATCATCCACAGGAGAAAGAATTGGCAACCCATATCTTTGCCCTACCATATAATCTTCTTGACCATGACCAGGAGCAGTATGTACCAAACCCGTCCCCGACTCCGTCGTAATATAATCCCCACCAATTACTATTTTACTTTCCCGCTCAAACAGAGGATGAACATAGGCGCAATTTTCCAAATCCGCCCCTGTTAAAGTTGTCTTAATTGTCAATTTTTGCCCCAAAACCTCACACAAACCTTCCACCAAATCCGCCGCCACAATCAAATATTTGTAGCTAATTTCTGCCTGCTCTTGGGGTAATTCCATCTCAACCACTGCATACATCAAATCAGGATTAACAGCAACAGCCAAATTGCCAGGAATAGTCCAGGGAGTTGTCGTCCAAATCGCCACCGCTAAATTAGGCATAAACTGCCCTAAAATTGCCTTCGCCCCCGCTCCCAACTCAGTCAGAGGGAAAGCGGCATAAATACTGCGAGACAAATGACCTTCAGGATATTCTAACTCTGCTTCTGCCAAAGCAGTACGGGAACTAGGGCTCCAATGAACAGGTTTTAGGCCACGATAAATATAACCCTTGAGGGCCATTTGTCCAAAGACACCAATTTGAGCCGCCTCATATTCAGGAGTCAGAGAGAGGTAAGGATGATCCCAGTCTCCCCAAACACCAAAACGTTTAAACCCCTCACACTGCTCCTTTTGCGCAGCTAGAGCAAACTTTCTTGCTTCCTCACGCAATTTCAACGGAGTCAAACCTGAGCGCTCCTGAGACTTCATCTTTTGCAAAACTTTTAACTCAATCGGTAAGCCATGACAATCCCAACCAGGAACATAACGTACTTTATAGCCCCGCAAAAGATGATATTTATTAATAATATCCTTCAGAATTTTATTCAGAGCATGACCCATATGGAGAGAGCCATTAGCATAAGGCGGCCCATCGTGCAACACAAAAACTTCCCCTGGATTTTCCTGAGAAAGTCGTTCATATATCTTATTTTCTTGCCAAAACTTTTGCAATTCTGGTTCTCTTTGCACAGAATTTGCCCTCATATTAAAGTCAGTTTGAGGCAAATTAACAGTTTCCGAATAGTTCTTTGGTGCGGTCACAGTCCAATCCTATTTTTTTTATGTATTCTTGTTTGTTATTTTTTTTAGGGGCGAGCTCACCCAACCCCCATATTAGTTATCTTTTGGTTCTATAATTCTCCCAGAGGTTTCTGTTTCCCCTTCTGCCTCATTTTCCTTTTTTTCCTCTTCTTTCATTGCAGGAGAACCATCACTCACCACTTCTGCTGCTGCTGTTTCCTGCTCTTGAATTACAGTATCATCTTGAATGATAGTTACCGTTCCCATTTCCACCGTTATCTCCGTTGGTAGGGGTTTGGTATCCTTTTCCTCATATTCAGAAATTGTTTCCTCCTCATTTAGCGGCAAAGTTTCCACAGTTGTCTCGGAAATTGTTTCCTCCTCAGTTATGGGAGAAGTTTCCCCTTTGGATAGTTTTTGTTTGCCAAAAGAACTGGTTATTCCCCCCAGTAACTTTTGCAGCAGGTTTTGCTCCCTTTTAACTTCCCTTTGGGCCGTTTCCACCGTTGGTGCTGCTACTTCTATTTCTTCGTTTACAGCTTCTTCTGTATCAATAGGCTGCTCCGTAACAGTTTCTCTTTCCGCTATGTTTGTATCCGTAATTACCTCTATGACCTCCTCCGTTTGCCGCTCTACCAAAGGTTCTGGTATTGTTGTATCAGTAGGTTGCTCCATTCTTGCTGGAGCAACTGGCTGAGGTTTCCCCTTGGTTAGTTGCGCCAACCGATTTTGTAGCCAAACACTCAGAGAGAAGCTTTCTATCTCAGATCGCAACTCTGGGTGAGCGACAACCCGTCTTAACTTCAAAGTTTCCCAACCAAACCACAATAGCAGAGAAACCCCTGCCATTTGACCCAACAAAACACCTCCAGTTATGCGGCCCGCACATACCCACAGTACCAAAGCATATAACAAACCCACTCCACTCCAGAGGAAGTCATCTTTGCGGTGGACTTCAGGGAAAAAGAAAGCCGCAATATATAGAGCCAAGCTACCAAAACCTACAGCGATCGCTAGGATGTATGCCAGCATTTTCCGCTTACTCCTAATAGTTTCTCTTTTATATTTTGCGCCCAATTGTCCTTAAATATCCACATAATCTCAAAAAACTCTCAACCATCTCACTCGGATACCATACCCAGCAACTCCCTTACCAAGTTGCATTTTCCCCAAAAATCTTTTTATATTAAAGAGACTTGATTCTCTTAATCACAATTCATTATGAAACTTACTGTCAAACTCATTCTCTCCGCTACTGCTCTCACCAGCGGTTTACTCCTCGGTTCCATCAATGAAGCTACCGCTTGTAGTCACCTGAAAAATATTGGCGCTACTGATGCTACCAATTTCCCCAACTTAAACCTAGATCAACTGGACTTTAACAAAATAGCAGCGATTGCCCTCGGTGGTGTAACAGCAGTAGCTGCTGGTTTACTCTTAACTCGTCGTCATGAAGAGCAAAAAACAGCAACCACCCAAGAAGATGTTTTTGCCCTATCTTCTTTCCCCATTCATATACCACCAGAAGCTCTATCTTCTACAACTGCTGATGAAGACGAGCTAACTTTAGTTAAATAATTAAAAAATTTAACAACAATCTCCCCTCTAGCTTCTAACAGAGGGGATTTTTCTTAATCATAAACTATGGAAAGAATATTAGAACCAGAAGTAATGGATACGGAAGCAGAAGCAGTTGATTATGACGCAATGGACTTCACAGAAGTTAACACTGCCTTTGCTGAAAAAGCCATTGAAATTGCCCCAAAAGTAGCTAAAATTTTAGATGCAGGAACAGGTACAGCACGCATTCCCATTATTATCTGTCAAAAACGCCCCCACTGGAAAATAATCGCCATCGACATGGCAAAATCAATGCTAGAAAGAGGCAAGAAAAATATCGAACTGGCGGGATTAACTTCCCAAATACAGTTAGAATTAATCGATGCCAAACAAATGCCTTACCCCCCAGAACAATTTAACCTAGTAATCTCTAATAGTTTAGTCCATCATCTCCCCAATCCTCTCCCTTTCTTTCAAGAAGTCAAACGAGTTTTACAACCCAACGGCGCAATTTTAATCCGAGATTTAATGCGCCCTCCCAGTCAAAAAATAATTAATAACATGGTAGAAGAAATTGGCGGAGACTATAATCAACATCAAAAAGATTTATTTCGTGACTCCCTCCAAGCTGCTTTAACTTTAAATGAAGTACAAGATTTGGTAGCAATAGCAGGATTAACAGCAGTAAAAATTTATCAATCTTCAGACAGACATTGGACAATTGAACGAGCTTTTATACACTTATTGTTAAGATAGAAGCGCGGGGGATACAGTTGCGGTAATGTGTTAATCATTCTGCCTTGTCCCTAGCACCTTGAAAACTTAATAAGGAATAAATAAGCAATGGCTAGAATCGAGTCAAAAGGCTTGCAAGATGGTAGTTGGCAATGGTATCTACAACGGACTAATGAAAAACTACTCGAGGCGATCGCCGACTTTAACTCTGGGACTAAGCGAGTCTCCCTAGTCCACAATGGCTCATTTACTGCTGGTAAAGAGAAACAACCGACTGTTATCAGTTGTCAGTTCTCTGCTATTCCTCCAGAAGGTGGTAGCAAAACTAAGCAGTATAAGCTAGGACTCGGAGATTGTGACTGGTCACTTAGTGGGTTAGAGCTAGCGAAAGAGCGAGCTAAGAAAATCTCTCTCAAGCTCATTCATAATGAGTTTACCTGGGAGTGGTTTAATGAGTTCATCAAGGGTCATAAGCCAGTTGATGAAATGG
Source organism: Gomphosphaeria aponina SAG 52.96 = DSM 107014 (assembly GCA_016903655.1). Taxonomy (GTDB): domain Bacteria; phylum Cyanobacteriota; class Cyanobacteriia; order Cyanobacteriales; family Gomphosphaeriaceae; genus Gomphosphaeria; species Gomphosphaeria aponina. Next base: position 16,367 of record JADQBC010000072.1, on the reverse strand, counting down.
CGGCTCTTCTGCAAGTACCGATCCAGAAGTGGATAGATAAGCTTTACGCTACCAAGAAAGGACAGATAAAACCTAGCAGTTGGGAGAATGGCTATGTGACGTTTCTTAACCGTTTTTACGGAAAAATAGAGCGTAAAGATGGTGAGTCTTTGGCTGCCTTTAACGCCCGTAAGGCTCAATTAGCAGAAGAGTATAAGCAGAAGCCACTCTCTGAACAGTTAATCAGAAACTGCATTGAGGCAACTAAGCCTTATACTTGCAGTCGTTTTAGAAGTTACTACGCCATAAAAACTCTACTCAAGGTAGCTGACTTACACGATTATTTTGGTAAGCTGCTTAAAGAGTATGAGCCTACTACTGAGTATGAAGAGAAAGAGCGTAATGTCCCGAGTGATGCTTACATTAAGCGCTGCTATCACTCGAGTTTTGAGATTAAGCGGTATGGAACAAAAAAATATCATGCTAATACGGCTCGCTGGCAGTGGCTTTACGGCTTATTAGCTTGCTATGGCTTGAGGATACATGAAGCCTGGAATATAGCTAATTGGGACTCTCCAGTAGTTCTCAAGGGCGGCCACTGGGTTGAGGTAAACGACGATGAGCTAGAGTGGCAATCTATTGAAGCTAATCTGGTTATTCCTGCCTTCAATGACCCTAGTAATGTTCATCATAAGCTAGCCATTAAGCACACAACTAAAACGGGTTATCGGGTTGCTATCCCACTATCACCACCAGGTGAGGACTGGGTAAGAGAGTTCGATATTCATGGTGAGCTGCGGTTGCCAGAGATGAAAGATCCACTAAGTCTCAAAAGGACTGGATCAACCACAAGCTATCACTGTTCTACTAGGACTTGTGATAGTTTCCATGATCGAGAACTAGGGTTTACCCCTCATGACTTGCGTCACGCCTATAACCATAGGGGACGAGTCTTAGAGATAAGTGTACCTGCGATTGCTTTAAGCTTAGGGCACTCGGAGGGTATGAACTCTAGCACTTATGCCAAACATATGGCTATGGAGACAAAAAATAAGATCCTAGAGATCGCCGTCTCTAGGATCTATGAGAATGAGCATCGCTCACCCCTTAGCTTGAATGCAGCTATTGAGATAGCTAAGGAAATTATAGCATCGAAAAACGGTGATCCGCACTCGCTTAACGAGCTTTTAGCAGTCCTATACGCTATACCCAACCCGCTAAAATTGTAAGTATGGGTTACTTACAATTGGCTAGTATTCAGTGGGTGAACATAGTCATGGTTAGTCTTTAGGTAAAAATACCTCCCTATTTATTTAGGGAGGATTTTTTTTTGAGCAGTTACGGGTAACGCCGTTTTTTTATGCTTTTTTGTAGTTAATTTAATTATTCTGTATAAATTTCTGGCATAAGCTGAGTAGGATAATCAACATTAGTTTCTAAGTCTTCCTCAATTGTTTCCCATTGCTCTTCGACAATCTCAATCTCTTCTGCTAGATTTTCGTGCAAGTTAACAATCTCATCTATTAATGAACCCCATTGAGCTACCGTTGTTTCAATATCTTGAGTAACTTTAGCTAAAAGCACATTGAGATTTTCATTTTCTGGCGGCGGATCAGGAGGAGTGGGATAATCTATCTCTTCTCCTATCTGAAAATTACCACCTTTATAAAAATTGCCATACCATATGTCCTGCACGTCTAAGGCTCTCTGTTCTTCTGTAAATCCCCTTAGATTAGCCCCCATATAAGAGTAGCTCTCCTCTAGCACGACTTTGGAAGTTTTTAACCCATTGCCGATATCCGCAATTCTATTTGATAAATATCTTAAATATTGCCTATGAGATTCTAGGGTTAATTGTAAATGTCCCAATGTGTTGGCAGTTGATGCAGTAATAGTTGATTTACTATACCAAGAATTAAATTCTAGCGGATTGCTAGAAATTACGCTTTGAAGCCCTTCTATCGAAGAAAGTACTCCTTGAATATCAGCACCATAATCACACTGGTATGAAGTTCCATTAGTCCAAAATAGAAAATCAGCACCATTGGCGTTAGGAATTACAGTAGTAAGTTGGACTGTATCATCTACTTTTTTACTTAACATCGTCGCATTGTGAATTATAAAAGCTTGATTAGTCAAGCTAACTACTCTTTCCTCAAACTGGTTTCTGATTACATTTTCTATGGCTTCTTCTAAAGAGTCTAGTTTTTCTAAAATCTCACTATTATCACAAGGCGGCTCTTCTGTGTCATCAGATGAAGGATAAATAGGAGTGCCGCAAGGCGGTAAACACGTTCCTACTGGGAAACAAGGAACGGGAATAGGGGCAAAAGGCACTAGCTTGGTATCATCATCTTCTGGTGGTATTGGGATATCTAGCAGTAAATCAGTTCCTGTTATTGGATTAGGAGTTTTATCAACACTAGGAGGTTTTACTAAAAGTGGAGGGACTGGAGAAACAATAGGGGGAAAAACAGGAGCGGGGGGGAATATATCTGGAATTGGGTCAGAACCAGGAAAAGGATCAGGATCAAAAATTGGGAAAGGATCTTGAGTTGGATCTTTAGTTGGATCTTTAAAAGGATCTTGAGTTGGAAAAACAGGAGTAAGCGGGCTTATTTGATAATCATCACTAGGACTTCCAAATGTGGGAGTTTGCGGATCTGGGGGCGCATATATGGGAGGGGGAAACTGAATTACGGGCGGTTTAACATAATCTGAGCCGTGCTCCCATATCCCATAAGTAAAACTAATATTTTCGACTTTGTAGTCACTACCGCCCCTAAGACTCCCAGGAATAAACCCTCCATGAACTAACATTTGATCCGTCCCATTAGCCTTCATCATTACATACCCTCCCCAATATTGGGCAACGTTGGGGATATAGGTATCTTTATAAATCACAGCAGCACTTAAAGGACCTGGGAGATTGCGATCGCACGGAAAACTTAGAGTAGGAGTTTGGTAGGTAGTCCCATCAACTTTGTAGCTTATGACCATTTTTAGAGTCCCAAAAATCCAATAGGTTTTATTGGGTTTAGTCTGGGCTAAATCTGGTGCTGTACCTGATGGACTGTCAGGAGTGGAACCACCAGGTACATTAGGGGGGATTTTAGGTATGTTGTCACCTAAATCGGGAAATGCCTTATCAATTAGTTCTATAATTCCTATCCCAACACCTACCCCTATAGGCCCTTTTGGTACTAATGGGGGTTTAGGAAGAGCACCTGGCCCTAATGGCGCAATAACTTTAGCGCCATTAGGTGAATCAATAGTAGATAAGCCCATAAATTATTACGCCTGCTTCCAATTCGCAGGAATTGCTACATTACTTAATTCCTGTGCCCACATATAAAGGGGTTGGCTAGTATCGTTTGCATAATTTGGATCAACTGGTAAAGATAACCTAGCGATTAATCTAATACTTCCATCGTCAGCAGGACTGAGAACTACCTCTACAGCTCGGGTGGTGCTGCCTGCCTGCTCCACAATTCTTAAACTAGGGTTTAATCTAGCTAAAAGCAGCACGTCGTAAGCTAAATGACGTTCTAATGTGTTTATTCCCGCAGGTCTCTGATTGTTGGCTAAAGCACTCATTAATTAATTCCTTCAAAATGTAACTCTATAATAGCTCCTGTCATTCTAGGAGAATTATTAACTAATATAATACTCTCAATTCCTTTCCAATGAAGTTCGGCTCTATAAAAAATCATGTTTGCTTTACTGCGTTCTGGGGGTTGAGGTACATCTACTCCTAGAATCTGTTTGGTTTCTGTTGCATCATAATTTTTGGTTGTTTGTGGATAAATTAAGTATTTTTCAAAATCAGGAGTATCCCCATTGATGCTAAGTAAAGCAGTTATTAGCGTTTCTGCTTCTGATTGTGCAGAAGTAAATATAGATAACTTATAGTTTTTATCTAATTCTCTGTAATGGTATTTTTCGTAGCCTTTTTCATAGGTAGTGCTTTATATGCCCCCACCTTTGATAAAAAACTGCCAAGAATGAGCGATTGCCCAAGGGGCAAGGCCTGCGGCCATCGCCATTATGCTAACCCCAATTTTCCTACCAAACATTTACTCAAAGATATTAATTTATTTCTGACTCAAGCAGAAGCAATGGGTTTAAATACCAGTGGTTTAGTAGGAATAGGCCAAGTAGTAGAAAAAGCCATAGAATTAGGTTATGGTGAAGCTGATTATTCAGCCATTTATTCCGCAATTATCAATGAACAATGAACTCATATTAAATGACCTAAGTAAAGGGCGGGGTTTGATTTTCAGATTTGGGTTGAGAATAATATCTCTACAGTTCCTCCTCGATACATGACCACCCGCCCCTACAAGCCACCTTGTTTGACTATTGAACCAATTCAGTATTAAACTCATTAAAAGAGCGGCGTTTTAATTCCACAGACTCAGAGCGAGGTAATAAATCGAATACTTCCCGCAAAACATCATCAACAGCCTCAAATTTAACCTGTCCTTTCCCATTGAAAACAACCTCACCTTTTTCATCAAGTAAAACAGTTTGAGGAACAAATCCTTCATAATAATAACCAGGTTCTTCGGGAGTATAGGATGATTTAATGGGAATTGTATCAACACTAACAGGAATAATGCTAGCCGCTCGACCATAATATTCTTGAAAAGTAGAAACAACGATCGCAAATTCCTTGCAATCCTTGCTATCATCCAGATAATATACTAGGAGAGTAGGAGTTTCCCGTTTGAGAGACTCAGACAGAGTAAAACGCGGGGGAACCAGAGAACCATTACCAGCATAAACAACAAAAATATTACCATCAAAGCGATCATCATCGAGCGCTGCCAAAGTAGGTAAAGAATTAAATAACCAGCAACTGGTAAAAATTAAAGTGAGGCAGCAAAGAGTCAGCCAACGTAGCCATTGAAAAGATGTCACCATAGGAAAGAACTAAAATTCAGTTAGCATAATTAAACAATCAACGTGGAAAGGAAAAATTGTTGTGAGTAAAACTACAACAACAGAGGGGAAGGGAGCAGCACAGACAAAGCTGGCTAACAGCTACTATGCTATTCTGGGTTTACATCCAGCAGCATCAGTGGTGGACATTCGACGGTCATATCGAGATTTAAGTAAACGTTATCATCCAGATACAACCAATTTACCACCAGAACAGGCTACCAAAAAATTTCAGCAGCTAAACGAAGCATACGCTACTCTGAGCAATCCAGAGCGGCGGAGTCTTTACGACTTCAAAATAGGCTATTCTCGCTATCATGTGATTCAAATTCCCCAGACATTTTCTGGGGCAAAACAGCAGTCAAACAAAGCTTACCTCGATCCCACACATCGCCCCCTCTCGGCGGGAGAAATATTCGCTCTGTTTATTCTCGGTTTCACCTTTGTCGGTTGCTTAATTTTAGTCCTGGTCATTGGTTGGCTCCGAGGAGAATTATTTATTCCCACTCCAGTGGAAAATATTCAACCTCCACAACAACAAATAATAACAGTTTTACCCCAATATCAAGCTACTGGCTTCATCATCTAATCCTAGTCCTCATTTAAGCATGAGTATCACAGATAACTGCTCAGTTTAAATAACTACTGGCTCCATCATCTAATCCTAGTCCTCATTTAATCATGAGTATCACAGTATAAATATGGCATTTAGAGACGCAGAAACCCCATTATATAACCATCCTCTCCCAGAAATTGAGCGCTGGCTCAAAGATAACGGATGTGAACAAGACCCAGACAATCTACACTGCTGGTATATAGAAAAACCCACCTGGACAGCAGAAATTAGCCTAGAAGTAGAAGATTTACAAGTAAAATATATAGACGCAGGGGAAGGAGGAGCAGACATTAACCGCTCTTTCAGATATTCCCTCAGTCGTGGGGATATTGAAGCTGCTGTATTCTCAGGGCCATAAAAAATCGGCGTTGCTAACAGAGGGAGATGGGAGTAGGGATTGAGTTGGGTTAGTAGTTTTTGTAAAAACATAATTCATAACTCAAAAAACCCAATGTCAAAAAATCAAATCACATCACCTTACCAAAACGACGCTCACGGTGTTGATAAGCAGATAAAGCCAGGTGAAACTGAGTTCTGTCAAAATCAGGCCAGAGAGTATCAGTGACATAAATTTCAGCATAGGCCATTTGCCAGAGTAAGAAATTACTCAAACGCATTTCCCCACTGGTACGGATTAACAAATCAGGGTGGGATAAACCAGCAGTGTAAAGATGGCTTTCAAATAACTCCTCATTAATATCATCAGGGTGAAGCAGACCTTGATGGACATGAGCAGCGATCGCCTTACAAGCTTGCAAAATTTCCTGTCTGCCCCCATAATTAGTAGCCACAGTAAACTGAATCCCCCGATTATTTTGAGTATCCTTCATCCCGCGGTCAATTTCTAGCTGGAGAGACTGCGGCAGACTCTCTAAATTCCCCACAAAGCGAATTTTCACATTTTCCGCCATCATTTCCTGTAATTCTCGGCGTAAAACCCTTTCAAACAAAGTCATCAAAAAATCCACCTCTTCCAAAGGTCGCCCCCAGTTTTCCGTAGAAAAAGCATAGGCAGTCAAAGCAGGAACCCCCCAATCCTTACAGCAGCGCAACAAATCCTTGAGAGCATCCACCCCCTGCTGATGTCCCATAATTCGTGGTAAGCCTCGCTTTTTTGCCCAACGACCATTCCCATCCATAATTACCGCTACATGGTGAGGTAAGCGGTTTTGATCTAGATCAACTGGTAACTCTTGTAATTTACTTTGCTTAACAGTCATTTATTGTCTTTTGAGGTTGATGACGGCAAACGAAAGATTCGCTGTAGTAGTAATCTTCCCTGTGAGCCAATTTTACGACTTAGAAGATCTATTTGGGGAGTAACTTTGCGCTCAGTTGTGGAAAAATACCGTACTTCCAACAGCTCTTTGAGTTTATTGCTCGTTAGAGGACGATTTAAAGAACCTTTCTCCGCTAGGGATATTGACCCAGTTTCTTCTGATACAACAATACATAAACAATCTACTCGCTCAGTAATTCCCATTGCTGCTCGATGACGAGTCCCCCATTGTCGGGGCGCTGGGCGATCGCTCAAAGGTAAAATCACCCCTGCTGCTGCTATCCTTGAGCTGGAAATAAACACTGCTCCATCATGCAACAATGTTGTTGTCTGAAAAATAGTTAATAGCAATTCTTTAGAAACTTCTGCATTTATTTGCACCCCTGGCACCGAAAAAACCCCTTCATCAATCGGTGTATTTGTTTCCAAAACTATCAAAGCTCCTGTCCGTTTTTGAGACAATTCTTTAATTGCTTCCACTATTTCATCGAGCACTTTATCAATACTCACATTTATGGGTTTTGTCGGCAATAACTGGGTAAACTTTCCTTGTCCCAACTGTTCCAAAAATTTCCTAAATTCTGCTTGAAATACAACTGCTATTGCTACTGCCGAGCCTAGCACTAACTTTTCCAGCACAAAACTCAGTAAAACCAATTTGAAAGTTTTACTTATTGCTTCTGCGAGCATCAACAAAATTAACCCTTGTACCATCCATTTGGTACGTCCTTCCCCAATCAAGAGGAGGATTATATATACTAATGCTACTACTAAGCCGAAATCAAGCACCAGTATCACCAATGATGGCTCAATCCATTTATAGTCAAGATGATTTGACATTGAAATTTTCGCGATGCGGTGGATTACTTTCTGGTAAATCCATTCGTAGTCAGGAATGTTGCCCGACGGTGGCATTGATAGCTAAATGGATAATTGTTAATAGTTGATGGTTCATAGTTGATGGTTGACTGCATGAACAATCAACAATTAAGGATTTACCATCAAAGAAGTCTTTCTGGCAAGCGATCTTGTCGAATTAAGTCTGAGTAGTTTTCCCGCATTAAGATCAAATTAGCTTCTCCCTCATTAACCAGCACTGCTGCAGGTCGTCCAATCCGATTATAATTAGAAGCCATGCTATAATTATAAGCACCTGTTCCCATCACCACCAGAATATCTCCTGCCTTAGTTTCGCTCAAAAGTGCATCAGGAATCAAAATATCTCCTGACTCACAGTGTTTACCAGCAACAGTTACCTTTTCTGTTAAAGGAGCTGACATCCGATTACCCACCACAGCTCGATAGAGAGATTGATAAGTTATGGGACGGGGATTATCAGACATCCCTCCATCCACAGCAATATAAGTGCGAATACCAGGAACTACTTTGCGGCTGCCTATAGTATAAGCCGTAACGCAGGCTGTACCAATAAGACTACGCCCTGGTTCGGCGATTAATTTTGGTAGAGATAGGTTATTTTCCTTACAAGCTGCCACCACTGCCGTAGCAACTCCTTTTACCCACGCCTCAATACTAGGGGGGTCATCTTGTTCAGTATAGCTAATTCCCAAACCGCCGCCAATATTCAATTCTTGAATAGGTAAGCCATAAATTTCTGTGGCTTTTTTCAGCCACCCTACTAAAACATGAGCTAGATCCTGATGGGGTTGTTGCTCAAAAATCTGCGAACCGATATGAGCGTGCAATCCTACACAATGCAGCTTCTCTTGCTTGCTAATATAGCTAAACAGGGAATCTAATTGATTGGGATCGAAGCCAAATTTACTATCTAAATGACCTGTGCGAATATATTCATGAGTATGACATTCAATGCCTGGTGTCAGACGCAGCATGATCCCAATGGGTTTTGACTCTTCTGCTGCCATTTCTACGAGGGTTTCTAACTCTAGCCAATTGTCAACAATAATGGTGATGGCATTTTCTACCGCTAGTTTAAGTTCTTCTTTGGCTTTGTTGTTGCCGTGAAAATATATTTTCTGGGAAAAATCCCCTGAACCCCTCCCTTGCTCTAGGGCTGTTAAGGTTGTATATATTTCTCCCCCAGACACCACATCAAATCCTAAGCCTTCACTGGCTACTATGCTACAAATAGCTAGACAAGACCAGGCTTTGGAGGCATAAATTACTAAAGACTCACCTGGATAATATTGAGCGAAAGAATCCCGATATACTCGGCAAGCTGTTCGGAGAGTAGCTTCATCTAAGATATAAAGAGGAGAACCAAATCTCTCTACTAAGGTTTTCACATCACAGCCACCAATTGCTAAATAGTCAAGATTGTTCACTTGAGCGGTAAGGGGCAAAAGTGCCTGATTGGGAGAGACAGGGGCTAAGGGTAGGTATTGAGCAGCACAATTCTGGGTTTTTGAATCCATTGTTAGCATAGCTTGTATCAGTTGATGGTTGATGGTTGATGGTTAATCATGATCACTTCCTTAATTATGCCTGATAAGTGTTCAGTGAGTTGGGTTCGACAAAAAGTGAGTGAAATTAAAATTACTGTTAAACCCCTAACAGCGGAACAACTCCCTCAGGTTGTGGCATTAGATAACTTGTGTTTGGGGGGACTGTGGAGTTTAGAGGGTTATCAACGAGAATTAGCTAGCCCTAACAGTACGATGCTGGTTTTGTCTGTTCCCACGTTAACGCCGCCGAAGGAAAAAATTATCGGTCTGGGCTGTTTGTGGGCGATTTTAGAGGAAGCACATATTACAATCTTGGTGGTTCATCCAGATTATCAAGGTCAGGGATGGGGCAAACTGCTGTTATCTTCTTTACTCCAAAATGCTCGGGAACGTCAATTGGAGCGAGCCACTCTCGAAGTACGGGAGGGAAATGAAGTGGCTTTATCTCTTTACCAAAAGTTTGGCTTTAAAATAGCTGGGAAAAGGCGTGGTTATTATGAAAAAACAGGGGAAGATGCTTTGATTTTGTGGCGGGGGGACCTGGCTCAACCAACAATACTAGAAAGTTTGACTGCACCTGGAAATAAAAATAACTCTGAGAAAAAATAATTGGGGATCGGTTTTCAGGACAGGAAAGGGGGAAAGGTTCTGTACTAAAAGCAACAGCTTAAAAATAAGCGTATGCTAGAATTGGCTAACAAGGGCAAGCGGTGATGGAAAACTGATTATGTTTGAACGCTTCACAGAAAAGGCAATTAAAGTGATTATGCTGGCCCAGGAGGAAGCACGCCGCCTGGGACATAATTTCGTAGGCACTGAGCAAATACTGCTCGGTTTGATTGGCGAAGGTACGGGAGTCGCGGCTAAAGTACTGAAATCTATGGGTGTCAATTTGAAAGATGCTCGGATTGAGGTGGAAAAAATTATTGGTCGCGGCTCAGGTTTTGTGGCTGTGGAAATTCCTTTCACTCCCAGGGCTAAACGGGTTCTCGAACTATCTTTGGAAGAGGCACGCCAATTAGGACACAATTATATCGGTACTGAACACCTACTTCTAGGGTTGATCCGAGAGGGTGAAGGTGTGGCCGCTAGGGTGCTGGAAAATTTGGGGGTGGATCTGACTAAGGTTCGCACTCAGGTAATTCGTATGCTAGGGGAAACAGCGGAGGTGACAGCAGGAGGCCCGTCTCAAGGCCGCACGAAAACCCCAACTCTGGATGAGTTTGGCTCGAATTTGACTCAAATGGCAGGGGAAGGCAAGCTTGATCCAGTGGTGGGGCGGCAAAAGGAAATTGAACGGGTAATTCAAATTTTGGGCCGCAGGACAAAGAATAACCCAGTTTTGATCGGTGAGCCAGGGGTGGGGAAAACGGCGATCGCTGAAGGGCTGGCCCAACGCATTGCTAATAAGGATATCCCAGACTTGCTAGAGGAAAAACGGGTGGTAACTCTGGATATTGGTCTGCTGGTGGCAGGGACGAAATATCGGGGTGAGTTTGAGGAAAGGTTGAAAAAGATTATGGATGAAATTCGTCAGGCTGGGAATGTAATTCTAGTCATAGATGAAGTGCATACGTTAATCGGTGCAGGGGCGGCAGAAGGGGCGATCGATGCGGCTAATATCCTAAAACCAGCTTTGGCACGGGGGGAGTTGCAGTGTATCGGGGCAACGACGTTGGATGAGTACCGCAAACATATTGAACGGGATGCAGCCCTCGAACGTCGCTTTCAACCAGTGATGGTGGGTGAGCCAAGTGTGGAGGAAACTATAGAAATTCTCTATGGCCTGCGTGAACGTTATGAGCAACACCATAAACTGAAAATATTGGATGAGGCGTTGGAAGCGGCAGCCAAACTATCAGACCGCTATATCTCAGACCGCTATCTGCCAGATAAGGCGATCGATTTGATGGATGAGGCGGGTTCAAGGGTTCGTTTAATTAATTCTCAGCTACCACCAGCGGCGAAGGAGTTGGATAAGGAGTTGCGTCAGGTACTGAAGGCGAAAGATGATGCGGTAAGAGCCCAGGATTTTGATAAGGCAGGGGAATTGCGCGATCGCGAAATGGAAATAAAGGAGGAAATAAGGGCGATCGCCTCTTCTAAGAAGAAGGATGAGTCTGAGGGTGAGCCTTTTGTTGATGCTGAGGAAATTGCTCACATTGTCTCTTCCTGGACTGGTGTACCAGTTAATAAGCTGACTGAAAGTGAGTCGGAAAAACTGTTACACATGGAGGATACTCTCCATCAGCGTCTTATTGGTCAGGAGGATGCTGTTAAGGCTGTCTCTCGTGCTATTCGTCGCGCTCGTGTGGGTCTGAAAAATCCTAACCGTCCTATCGCTAGTTTTATTTTCTCTGGCCCGACTGGGGTGGGTAAGACGGAGTTAACTAAGGCTCTGGCTACTTATTTCTTTGGCTCGGAAGAGGCGATGATCCGTTTGGATATGTCGGAATATATGGAACGTCATACGGTTTCTAAGTTGATTGGTTCTCCTCCTGGCTATGTGGGTTATAACGAGGGTGGCCAGTTAACTGAGGCTGTGCGTCGTCGTCCTTATACGGTTGTCCTCTTTGATGAGATTGAAAAGGCTCACCCTGATGTGTTTAATATGCTCCTCCAAATTCTTGAGGATGGTCGTCTGACTGATGCTAAGGGTCGGACGGTTGACTTTAAGAATACTTTGATCATTATGACCTCGAATATTGGTTCTAAGGTGATTGAAAAAGGTGGCGGCGGTCTGGGTTTTGAGTTTGATGAAAATGTGGCTGAGTCTCAATATAACCGTATTCGCAATCTGGTGAATGAGGAACTGAAGAATTATTTCCGTCCTGAGTTTCTCAATCGTCTGGATGAAATTATTGTCTTCCGTCAATTGACTAAGGATGAGGTGAAGGAAATTTCTGAGATTCTGCTCAAGGAGGTTTTTGCTCGTTTGACGGAAAAAAATATTACTCTCTCTGTTACTGAGAAGTTTAAAGAGCGTTTGGTGGAAGAGGGCTTTAATCCTGCTTATGGGGCAAGACCTTTACGCCGTGCTATTATGCGTCTGCTCGAAGATGTTATGGCTGAGGAAATTCTCTCAGGACGACTCGGTGAGGGTGATCAGGCTGTTGTGGATATTAATGAGGAAGGTAAGGTGATTGTTGTTCCTCAGAAAAATCTGGCGCAGTTGTTGGTTAAGGCTACTGATTAATAGTTGTCGATGATCATCTCTGGGTGTTAAGATGGAAATGAGTGAAGGGGAATTTTCTGGTATTGGTCATGAGGACTTTTGCTCATTCCCTTTCTTCTAACTGATAATTGATAACTGATCTCAACGGCAGGGTTTATTCTCTGCCGTTTTTTTTTCTCCCCAAAATTATTTGATTAGATAAGTATTCCATTGGGTTTTTTCCTCGGTTTTGCTGGTTTCTCTTTTGAGTAAGCGCCAGGTTTTTCCTTCTATTTGTCTTTGCAGATAAATTTCAAAGGGGTTGTTTTTTTGCTTTGCTTGTTGTCGGGGGAGTTTGATGGTGAGGTCGTAGGTTCCCTGGAGATGGTAGGCTGGTAGTTTGGCAATAAATATGGGTTCTAATTGCTTGACGTTGATCTGTCCTATTTCTAATGCTGGGGTGGCGGCGTTTAATTTTTGGGTGAGTTGGGTTTGGGTGAGGTTTAATTGCAAGGCGATCGCTTTTTTGACTATTTCTGGCTCTGGTGCTAGTTCTGTTGGTGGTGCTTGCGTACTGCAAGCGGTTAGCCAGATGATTATATTTGTTGCTAAAACTAACCTCAACACTTTCAACTGGTGCAGTAGAGAGCTTGCTGATGATACCATAAATTTGTTGCTATTTTACTGTTTTCTTGTCCATGTCAGAAGATAATCAGATTCCTCCAACTGAAATTTCCCCAGCTGAGACTGTTGAATTATTGCAAAATACTATTAGTCGGCTTCAAGGTATTGTTAATAATTTAACTGCACTACCTCCCACATCTTTGCTGCCAACTGCTTCTTTGGAAACTCTCGTAACTACTACTGTGCAGTTGGCTACTTCTCTGGAAATGGCTGTGAGTGAAACTAGGACTCCTGCTGAAATTATAACACCTGAAAATGAGTTTGTTGCTCCAACTCAAGACTCTCCTGCTGTAACTCCGACTCCAAAAGATTTTACCAGCAAAATTAATCGTCCTTGGGTTTTCTTTAGTATTGTTGCAGGGGTTATTTTAGGTATTTTAATTTACATACTGCAAATAAATCAACCCCAGGAGGTGGTAGAAATTCCAGCACGGGAAGCAACTCCTCCTACATTAACTTCTCCTCTTCCTCCTACTCCTCAATTAGAGTTACCCCCTGAGGGAAGTTTGATTGCTGCAATTCAAACTCAAGTGTCTGAAATTACAAGTAAGTATGCGGAGAGTTTAATTCTTTCTACTGAGGCTAATTTTCTGGGGAGTATTTTGACTGTTAAAGTCGGAGATGATTGGTATGGTTTAACTGAGTCTCAGCAAAATAAATTGGCTAATGAAATGTTGCTCCGTTCTCGACTTTTGGATTTTAAAAGGTTAGAAATTGTAGATTTGGAGGCTAATTTATTGGCTCGTAGTCCTGTGGTTGGGGATATTATGGTGATCCTGAAAAGGGAAAAAATAATTAATTAACATGATTATTTTCTTGTTGTTTATAAACCCAGAGGGGACGAAGATAGGGGATTTCTATTCCTTCTTGCTCAAAGGCTTCTTTAATCATTTTACGGAAAATTCTGGGCATGGCTTTTACATAGAAAGGTTTGACTTTGGTGCAGGTACGAATGAGGATCTGGTATTCGCCAAATTCCTGTACTCCTGCAACTTCAGTGGCTTCGATGATATTGGGGTCGGTTTCTTTTAATTGTTTGCCTACTGTTTCTATGATTTGATATGCTTTGTCTAAATCGGTTTCATAACTTACTCCAATGTTTAAGTCAACTTCTAGATATTCTTGGGAGTAATTAATGATTTTGGTGATGTCTCCGTTGCGGAGAATGAATTTGTGTCCGTCTGGATGGCGAATACGAGTTGTTCTTAATTCGATTGATTCTACTATCCCTCTTACGTCGTCTGTTTCGATAAAGTCACCGACTAAAAAATAGTTGTCAAATAAAATAAAAAAGCCACATACCATGTCGTTGATTAGGTTTTGCGCTCCTAATCCTACTGCTAAACCGATGATGCCTGCCCCTGCTAATATGGGGGTGGGATCGATGTTGATTATATATAGAATTGCTATGCCAGTACCAAAGTAAATGAGGTATTTCAGCAGACTTTGAATGAGGGGAATAATTGTTAGTCTTTTCTTTTTTTCTATGTCCGTTAGGTTTTGGTTTTTTAAGAGGATTTCTTCCATTCCTAGTTTGCTTATTTCAATGAAAACACGGCTGAGGAAGATAATGCCTATGATTTTTACTACGGGAAGACCGTAACCTGCTAGATCGGCAATTAATTCTATTTGTTGCATGATTAAGCTGGCTATTGCAACATAAATGACAGCTTCTAAACATCTGTTTAAGAATGGGAGAAGATGGCGCAGATGTTCATAAAATCTGAGGGATTTTTGTGTGCTAGAATATTTTTTACTTAAACTATCTATGGTTTTGATGATGACATCTGTTGCTTTGAGTAGGAGTAAACTAATGGAAATAATTAGATAAATTTTGAGCAGGATGTGGAGATATTGGGGGACTATTTCTGGGAATTTTAGAAATTTAAAACTCCAGATTATTGTTAGTAGCCATGTGCTGTTGCTTAGGCTGGTGTCTAAGGCTTGAAAAAATTTTTCGATGCTCTCATCGTTGATGTTGATTTGTTCTAATTGTTTACTGCGATCGCTTGTTTTTTTGAGCAACTGATGAAGGTATTTTAAGCCGATTTGGGCGATGATTAAGATGATTATGCTCTTGAATATGCCAATGGCTAGTTGTACCCAGAATGCTTGGGGAATATTGCTTACTAAGGTTTGGGTGTATTCTCTTAAGTTTTTTCCTTGATAAATTACCCAGCTATTGCCAGTAATTACTATGAGGGAAATTACTGTACCCGCGATGATTAAAATTTTCTGGATTTTCGGTAGGATTTTGGCTATGTTTATTCGCTGTTGCAGCCAGGTAATTTTCATTAGTTGTTGGCTGGTTTTATTTAATAGCCAGTTACTGAGGGCGAAGCTGCTAATGATGATGCTGACTTCCCCTACTATAATTAATATGTTAATCGCCTGGTTCATAAATTAAACACGGCTTGAAATTCTTGGATTTTTGCATCAATTCCCGTAATTGCTTTGCCAATAACTATTGCATCTGCTCCTAATTTTAATGCTTTTTGGGCTTGTTTTGTTGTGGCTATTCCTCCTTCACAAATTACTCGAATGTCTAGTTTTTCTTTCATTTCTTGCAGCAGGGAGTAGCCAGGTGGGGTGAGCTGTTTTGTCTCTTCAGTGTAACCGTAAAGGGTTGTGCCAACTATGTCTGCTCCAGCTTTAGTGGCGGCGATGGCATTTTCTATGCTATCTACATCTGCCATGACTTTTTTCCCCCTTTGCTTTATTTTGGCAATTATGCTCTCTACTGTTTCTCCTCCTGGCCGTTTTCTGCTCGTGGCATCTATGGCTATTATATCTGCTCCTGCCAAGGCGATCGCTTCTGCTTCTTCAGCTCTGGGTGTTATATATACTTCATATCCCTCTATTTGTCTTTTCCATAAGCCGATTATAAGTGTATTTGGTAATATTTCTCTGACTGCTTTTACATGGGCTGGAGTGTCTATTCTTACTCCTGCTGCTCCTCCTTGTATTGCTGCTGTTGCCATTGCTCCTATTACCTGGGGATTGTGTAAGGGAGAGTTTACTGGTGCTTGACAGGAAATGATTAATTTTGATTGATTGTTCATGGTTGAGCTAGTATTCCTATTATGTTATAACTAATTATAGGCATTAAATAAGCACTGTATGAGGTAGAATGGTTCAAAACCAGCCCTCACCCATGTAATTAATTTTGTCTAATTACTTATACAATGTTTAAGTAGCCATTGCTTAGAGAATGGTAAAGTCAGCAGCAGAAATTAGTGAGTCTGTGGCACTATTACTACTATTACTGGCGAGGGGGTTGCCAGT
>JADQBC010000051.1 GCA_016903655.1 Gomphosphaeria aponina SAG 52.96 = DSM 107014 | reverse complement strand
AAGAAGAAGAAGAAGAAGAATTAGAAGATTTATTAAAGGATTTATTTCTTTATTTCGACCCGTAAACGGTTTCAACTTCAACCAGTCAATCCTTGATTCTCAAGGTCGTGTAGTAAACACCTGGGCTGATATTTTAAACCGCGCTAACCTAGGTTTTGAAGTAATGCACGAGCGCAACGCTCACAACTTCCCCTTAGATTTGGCTGCAGGTGAAGCTGCTCCAGTAGCTTTAACCGCTCCTTCCATCAACGGGTAATAGTTGAATAAATAATAAATCAAAAAAACGCTCTCCTGGAAAGGGGGGCGTTTTTTTTGTTTTAAGCAATTTGAGAACTTTGTCCATAAAAATTAAGATTGGTGTTGAAAATTGCTAAAGAATCACAGTGGCGACATTTACTGTATGTTATTTTAACATACAGTAAAGCAACAGATTTTGTGGAAGGCAAAACAGTATTTAATATCAAAGGCAATAAATATAGATTAATTACTAAAATTAATTATAGAGTTGGAGTTATTAGAGTTTATTGTGTTCTTACCCATGAAGAATACAATCTGGGAAAAGGGAAAGATTTATAAAATCGAGAAAAATTCTGAGCAAGAGTTACTAACCAAAAAGGAGAAAAAAAATTATGGTGCAATCAGATTATGTAAAAATATTAACAGAAATAAAACCCAAACCGATTCGCTCAGAGGTTGAAAAAAAACATTTTTTAGAATTATTAAATGATTTAATGTCTATTGATGAAGACAAATTGACTGAAGAACAAGCAAATTTGTTAGAGTTGTTGGCTTTACTTATTGAAGATTATGAAAAAAAGAATTATCAACTTCCTCAAAAAGCAACTCCTAATGATATTTTAAAAGAGTTAATGGCGTGTAATGGTCTTCAACAAAAAGATTTATTAGACATTTTTGGTTCTAAGGGGATTATTTCAGAAGTTATTAACAATAAAAGAAGCATTAGTAAGCAACAAGCGAAAGCTTTAGGCAGACGCTTTAATGTTTCTCCAGCACTTTTTATCTAAAAATTAACTGAAAAATCAATGACTAATCAAATCAAAGAACTTTATGAAACAGATTATTATCAGTGGTTAGTAGAAACTGTGAAACAGCCTCCTATTTGTATTTGGGGAAGCCCTTGAGTTTTTGTAGGATGTAAGTTTATAGTTAGCAAGTATCCTAACCATCTCCCTCACTGCTACCATTATTTTTACGAGCTTAAGAATTATTTTATACATAACTGGGAGAAGGGGAGATTTTTTTGATGAAAATATAAAACAGTATAAAAAATTACCAAATTTCTGTTTGATAAGATAAAATATTCATTTTTGTCGCCGATAAATCCTAAACAAAAATGTCAAAAAACACAGATATTTGATTAGAAATGATTCATGCTTTAGAGCAAGTGTTTTTAACAAACTTGACAAACAGAAAAAATAAAATCTATAATGAAGGGGTGGAGGCTCAAATTGGTTTTCAGTGTTTTCTTGCTCTTTTGGTATCAATTTTACTTAAGTAATTAATTTGTAAATACAAGATAATTATATATAGTGATGAAAGATAATTAGTTTTCAAAAGAGTTTTTTTAGAGAAATAAAAAAACCAAAATTTAGACAATTAAAGTTTGAGCTAAAAATAGCCTTGCCAGAGGTTTTAGGTTGTTATTTGAGGTAATCATGGCTAAACTGATTGGAAATGATGATGATAATGTTTTGAATGGTACTGCGGCAGCAGATACTATACATGGGCGTTCTGGGAGCGATACTCTGAGTGGTAAAGGAGGGAATGATTTGCTCAAGGGGGAAGAAGGAAATGATTCCCTCAATGGGGGCGATGGGGGAGATAGTCTGGATGGTGGTTCTGGAAATGATACTCTGATAGATAATCTGGGAAATGACACTCTGAGAGCAGGTGAGGGGAATGATAGCCTCAGTGCTGGAGATGGTAATGATTTACTGTTTGGAGATGAAGGAAATGATACTCTAATCAGTGGAAATGGTGCAGATACTCTTGACGGTGACGAGGGTGATGATCTATTTTCTGCTGGAGCGGGAAATGATCAAGCTTTCGGGGGTGAAGGTAACGATACTTTCTCTGGTGCTGGTGGTAATGATTTCTTTGATGGAGATGAGGGGAATGACTCAGTTGATGGTGGAGCGGGAAATGATACTCTCATTGGTGGGGTTGGCGCTGATACATTGAAAGGCGGTGCTGGTGCTGATGTTTTTAAATGGGGACTAGATGATGATGGGGATGATGATGATTTGATTGCTGATTTTCAGCAGGGTACTGATAAACTAGGAATCCAAGGCTTCCAATGGGGAAGCTCAGGTATTTCTTATAATAACGGGAATAAAACTGTTAATTTTGACCTCGATGATGATGGGAGTTTTGATTTGGAAATTAACTTTGCCTCTTCAATCACCTTAAAATCAACTGATTTCGTTCCTTTCTAAACCTATTACTATTAGTGGGCGGGTTTTGATATTTTGGTTATTCTTTTGATTATTAGGTTATCCCGCTGGCCCGCCCCTACAAAGTTTTGGAGGCTGATTATTTTGGCAAAAAGGTTGTAGTTGTGCTCAGGTGCAGCTACATTTTTTTTTGATAAAATTGGGTAAATAATTAGGCAAAAATGATGCAATTACCTCTTATTCGTCTTGCTCAAGGACAGTTAAATTTACTGGAAATTTGTCCGCCACAGTTTCAGCGTCTTTATCTTGAGGAGTTAGGTTCTCCTATTAGTCCAGAAGAACAAGAAAAGCAAAGTTGGGGGAGTCAATTTCACTTGTTAATGCAGCAGCGAGAATTGGGTTTACCGATTGATTCGTTACTGAAGGAAGATGAAGAAGTACAACGTTCTTTAAATGGGTTGGTTGCTGCTGTACCAGAAATTGGGGGGTTAACTGGGACTATTCTGCGGGATGCTGAACATTGTCGCACTCTCAACTTCCAGGGTTATTTACTTACGGTGGTTTATGACTTACTTATTGTTGAGGGGAAAAAAGCGCAAATATTGGACTGGAAAACCTATCTTCAACCTCAAAGTCAGAAAAAACTGGCGCAAAATTGGCAAACTCGATTATATCTTTATGTTTTGGCTGAAACTTCTGAGTATTTACCAGAACAGATATCTATGACTTATTGGTTTGTGCGACTTCCTCGTACACCCGCAAGTGTGAATTTTATTTATAATGATTTGCTGCACCAGCAAACTCGTCAAGACTTAAGCAGTATTTTAACTAAACTGGATAGTTGGTTGGCAGAATATCTCGATGAGGGTATTGCTTTTCCCCATCGGTTAAATTGTCAGGAAGTTTGTCCTTATTATAGTTCTTTTTTTGCTACTTGGGGGAAATCTTCGATAGACTTATATACTTCTATTGAAAATATTGAGGAGGTGTCAATTTAATAGGATTCATTGTTCATTGTTCATTGTTAAAATAAGATTGTCAGCAAAATAGGGAAAAAGAATAAGGATGAAACAGGCAAAAATTGGTATTATTGGTGGGAGCGGTTTATATAAAATGGATGGCTTCAAAGAGGTGGAAGAAATAAATATAAAAACACCTTTTGGTTCGCCTTCAGATGCTTTGATGGTGGGTAAATTAGAAGGAACAGAAGTGGCTTTTTTGGCACGTCACGGCCGTAATCACCATCTCATGCCTTCTGAATTACCATTTCGGGCGAATATCTACGCCATGAAACAGTTAGGAGTGGAGTATATTATCTCTGCTTCCGCAGTGGGTTCACTGAAAACGGATGTCAAACCTCTGGATATGGTGGTGCCTGACCAGTTTATTGATCGCACGAGAAACCGTATTTCTACTTTTTTTGGGGAAGGGATTGTGGCTCATATTGCTTTTGGTGATCCTGTCTGCCACAACCTAGCAGCAATCCTAGCAGATGGGGTGGCTAGTTTGCAATTGCCTGGGGTTAATTTACATCGGGGAGGTACTTATCTTTGTATGGAGGGCCCAGCTTTTTCTACTAAGGCAGAGTCCCATCTGTATCGTAGCTGGGATGCAACTGTGATTGGCATGACTAATTTACCAGAGGCAAAATTAGCCAGGGAAGCAGAAATAGCTTATGCTACTTTAGCTTTAGTTACAGATTATGATTGTTGGCATCCAGAACATGAACAAGTAAGTGTAGAAATGGTAATTGAGAATTTGCAACTAAATGGGATTAATGCACAAAAGGCGATCGCTAAAACTGTAGGCCAACTTCTAGCAAATCCCCCGACCTCAGTAGCGCACTCAGCTTTAAAGTATGCTATAATAACGCCCCTGGATCAAGCTCCTGTTCAAACTAAGGAAAAATTGGCATTATTATTAAATAAGTATCTGTAAAATGAATTAGTCGCCAAGTTTTTTTTGTGATTTTGGTAATAAATTTAGTTGATATTTTTGTTGGCAGAGCGCCAGGAATAGCTGTTCTCTTAGCAGCAACTGAGATGAAAATTAGTCTGGGGAACACTGCTGATGGATAATTAAAAATCAACCATCAACCATCAACTATCAACTATCAACTATCAACTATCAACCATCAACCATCAACCATCAACAACATTCAATGAAATTTTTAACAAATTTATTTTTTCCAGAAACCAAAGAAATCAGAAAGCAAAGTGGTGGACTGCCACCGCTAAGACAAAGCCGTCGTGGGATAGAAATTAAGTCGCCAGGGGAAATAGAAATTATGCGTCAGTCGTCAAAAATAGTGGCGAAGGTGCTAAAGGAAATCTCGGAAATAGTAGAACCTGGAATGACCACGGCTGATGTGGATACTTATGTAGAAAAAAGGATTAGAGAAATGGGGGCAACTCCCAGTTTTAAAGGGTATCATGGTTATCCTGCTTCGATTTGTATTTGCCTAAATAATGAGGTGGTGCATGGCATTCCAAGTAAAAAAAAAGTGATTCGATCTGGGGATATTTTAAAAGTGGATACAGGAGCTTTTCAACAGGGTTTTCATGGGGATTCTTGTATAACTGTAGCGGTGGGGAAGGTAACAGAAAAAGCAGAGGGATTAATGCGGGTAGCGGAGGAAAGTTTGTATCAAGGTATTGAACAGGTAAAAGCGGGGAATTGTTTGTTAGATATTGCTGGGGCAATAGAAGATCATGTCAAAGCAAATGGGTATAGTGTGGTGGAAGATTTTACTGGTCATGGTGTGGGGAGAAATCTCCATGAGTTGCCTTGTGTGTTTAATTTTCGCACCAATAAATTGCCTAATGTTAAGTTACGTGCAGGGATGACTTTAGCCATTGAACCAATTTTAAATGCAGGTTCAAAACATACTCGAACTTTACGCGATCGCTGGACAGTAGTGACAGTGGATAATGCTCTTTCAGCTCAATTTGAACATACAGTTTTAGTTACGGAAAATGGCTATGAGATTCTAACAGATCGGAGCTTGGTTTAATAGTTCACTGATGAAGAAATTACTAAAATCTTTGACTTCAATTCATTACAGGTTATAATGATGACCAGACCAGGGTTTTTCCTGGATGCCGATGATCGCTTTAGTGTATTGGATGACAAGTAAATGGTTACAGTAATGGTAGTGGATGATAGTCATGCACAAAGAGAAATGCTCTCAGAGTTGCTCCAAAATCATGGCATTAAAATCATTGAAGCAAATGATGGTCTTGAAGCGCAGGAAATGCTGAAAGAGACTGTTCCTGACTTAGTGATTACAGATTTAATTATGCCTGAAATTAACGGTTATGAGTTATGTCGCTGGATTAAAAACAATTTAGCGACAAAAGATGTGCCTGTGTTGGTGTGTTCGACTAAAAGTGAGGACTTTGACCGTTATTGGGGGATGAAACAAGGGGCAGATGCTTATCTGACGAAGCCTTTTTCAGCCCCTGAATTGGTGAAAACGGTCAAACACCTGCTAGCGGGTTAGCATTGCTGAATTGAGTCATGAATTATTTGATTCCAAAAACTACTAACCCAACTCAAACCCACTCCCCAATCCCTACTCCCCAATCCCTACTAAAATGCGTCATGAGCCAAAAAACGCAACGCCAGCGGATTAGCTAAACTGGGGGATTTCCCCGTGAAATTTGCCAAAAAGGAATAGATTGGGGGTTGATAGTTAGACCGCTAATACCATTTTGGGTAAAAGCGTAGTCTTTACTTTGCCAAAGAGGAAGATAAGGAACATCTTGAGCGAGAGTAGCTTGTATTTCGGCAAAAATTGCCTCCCGTGTTTCTGTGTTTTGTTCTCGGCGTTGTTGCTCAATTAATTGATTCATGCGATCGCTATAATAAAATGACCCTTGAGTTTGCGCTCCTCCTGCTTCACAACCTGTTATTTGGGAACCTTGGGTACAAGACAAAAATGGTTGAATATAATTATCTGCATCCAAAAAATCTGGATACCAGTCGGCTAAAAAAGTGGGATAAATCCCTTTTCCCACATTACTAAAAGCTGTTGCGCCTTCGACACTTTTTGGCTCAAATTGAATCGCTCCTGCTAATTCTTTGGCGGCTAAAGCTTTCAAAGTTTGGGCTACAATTGAGCGAGTTGTTGAACCTGAAGGATACCAAACTTCGATAATGATAGGATTAGTTGCTGAATAACCTGCCTGAGTTAATAACTCTTTTGCCTTAGTAATATTCACCGCACCATAAACTTCTTGAAAAGCTGGTTTATACATAGCAAATCCTGTAGGAATGAGGCTATAAACTGGTTCTCCTTGTCCTTGTAAAACGCGCTCAATGAGGAGATTTCTATCGAGTAAAGCGGCGATCGCTTGCCTTACTTCTAGCTGATCCAAAGGTTTTTGATTGAGATTTAATACCAAATAACTTACCACAGTTCCTGGAGCTTCTATATCTTGCCATTTTCCTTCTTTTGCTCCTGCCTGTAAACTTTTAATTTGTTCTGGATCAAGAGACTGGTAAGCTACATCCACTGCTCCTGTACGGAAACTGTTAAATAAATTAGCAGAATTTTGGGCATAAATTTGGAGATCTATTCCCTCATTGGCTGGTTTTTCCCCCCAATATTCTGCAAATACATCTAATTTTATGGAGTCGGCAGTAAATTCTGTTAATTTATATTGACCTGTGCCGACAAGTTGATTGGGATTAAATTCCCCTACTCCTAGAGTATAGGCTGCTGGGGACAAGGCACAAGCTCCTGGAAAAGCAAGCAGGGCGGGAAAAGCAGAGAAAGGTTGTTTTAATTTAATGGTGAGTTCATATTCACCAGTAGCTGCTACTGATGCGACAATATCTGTTAGTAAAAAAGAAGGTTTACCGCCATTTTCCATAAATCTTTTCAGGGAAAATTCCATAGCTTCAGCATTGAAAAGAGTACCGTCATGAAAGCTTACTCCCTCACGTAAAGGGATAGTATAAGTAAGGGAATCTTCACTAAGAGTAGGCATTTCTGTTGCGAGTAGAGGCTTTAATTTAGTTGTTCCCAGCTCATAAGTATAGAGACTTTCGCCTACATTATAGATGATATTTATACCTGCTAATTCATAGCTATCTGCTGGGTCTAGAGTCCGAGGTTTTAAAGTTGTGCCAATGGTAATTCTTGCCCCTGCTGTCTCTGTTGGGGGTTGCACAGAGTTGGGCTCATTATTACACCCGATAACCAAAATAGCACAGATAACAAATAAACCAATAAATTGTCCCCAGTTGGGTAACTGCTTCCTAAAAATAAGAAACCCTTTGCTCATCATTTTGTTTTTTTTAGTTTTCTATTTTCAATAATATACCTTAATAGATGCAAAACTCCAGAATTTAAGAGAAGGGAGAGGAGCTCTAAACCCAACAAACCCTCATTAATGCTAATATCTTGTATAAAGAACAACTGAAAACTGCAAAGAGGTTTAACCTCTTCTTAACCCAAAAATAAGTTGGGTGAGATATGATTTAATGGAGATTAAGATTAATTGCAGCAGGCAAAACAAATTATGGTAGTGAAGGAGAAGAAAATGAAATTAAAGCGAAATACTGGGTTTTTAGGGGGACTATTCGCACTGGTCGCCACAACGGTAGTTACGACTGGGATTGAGGTAAATTCTCAAAGTACACCGACAGTTAAAATAGATGGTTCTAGTACTGTTTATCCAGTTACTGAGGCAGTAGCGGAAGAATTTCAAAATGCTAAAGCTGGGGCTATCCAGGTGACGGTAGGGGTTTCGGGTACTGGGGGCGGCTTCAAAAAGTTCTGTTCTGGGGAAGAGTCAGTACAGACAGATATTTCTAATGCCTCTCGCCCAATTAAACCAGAAGAAGAGGAAGCTTGTAAAGCAGCAGGTATAGAGTTTATAGAGTTACCTATAGCCTATGATGCTTTAACAGTAGTGGTAAACCCAGCCAACCCAGTGAACAGCATGACTGTGGGTGAATTAAAGACAATGTGGGAAAAAGCTGCTGAGGGGACAATAACTAAATGGAATCAAATAAATCCTAGCTGGCCGGATGCTCCCTTAACACTTTATGGCCCTGGTGCAGACTCGGGAACTTTTGACTACTTTGTGGAAGAAATACTGGGGAAAGATAATGATATTAGAAGTGATTTTACTCCCAGTGAAGATGATAACGTGTTGGTACAGGGAGTGAGCCGCGATCCTAATGCCCTAGGTTACTTTGGTTTTGCTTATTATGAAGAAAACCAAGACCAATTGAAAGCTATAGCGATCGACCCAGGAGATGGGACACCTGTTTTACCTTCTGGAGAAACAGTGAATAATGGCACTTACACGCCTCTGTCGCGACCAATTTATATCTATATCAATAAAGCCTCCCTCGCCAAACCTGAAGTGAAAGAGTTTGTTGATTTTTATCTCCAAAATGCTCCCACTTTGGTGCAAGAAGTTGCCTATATACCTCTACCCACTGAGGATTATGAGAAGGCAATAGAACGTTTGCAAAACGCGGAAACAGGTAGAGTTCCTCTGCGAGAAGGACTATAACATTAAACAGTGTGGGGACGGGTTGAGGATAAATTAAAGAACAAAACCCGCCCACAGTGCTGTCAGTTAAGCATGAACCATGAAGAATTAATAATTAACCATGACAAGAGAAAAAAAACTGGAAAAATCAGCCCAACTATCACCAAAATTAGTGCGAGATGTGCGAGAAAAAATCATCGAGTTGGTGTTGTTTTTGGCAGCTTTTTCCGCAGTGGCAACAACAGTGGCAATTATGTATATTCTGATTAAAGAATCTTGGTTATTCTTTAATGAAGTATCAGTGATAGATTTTCTCACAGACAGGAAATGGACTCCATTGTTTGTTGAAAAACACTACGGAATCATCTCTTTGGTATCAGGAACATTAGTAACATCAGGGGTAGCTCTGCTAGTAGCCATACCGATGGGAACAATTGCAGCAATGTATTTGAGCGAATTTGCCCCTTCTCGACTGCGAGAGTTGATCAAACCCTGTTTAGAATTGTTGGCAGCTATTCCCACTGTAGTTTATGGCTATTTTGCCCTGTTATTCGTAACGCCAATGTTGCAAAAAATCTTGCCAGATCTGCCAGGGTTTAATATGTTAAGTGCAGGGCTGGTAATGGGGTTGATGATTATTCCCTTTATTAGTTCAATTAGTGAAGATGCCATGAGGTCTGTACCTGTGGGATTAAGAGAAGGTTCCTATGCAATGGGGGCAACATCCTTGCAAACAGCATGGCGGGTGGTGTTTCCATCAGCAATTTCTGGAATTAGTGCGGCATATATTCTGGGAGCTTCGCGGGCAGTGGGAGAAACAATGATCGTGGCGATCGCTGCTGGACTACAACCGAGATTGACTTGGAATCCCTTGGAAGAAGCGGCTACAATTACAGCTTATATCGTTCAAGTAAGTATGGGAGATTTACCTCACCATAGTATAGAATATCAAACAATTTTTGCCGCTGGGTTAACCCTGGTACTGATGACGTTAGTGTTAAATATTATGGGACACTTTTTAGCGAAGCGCTATCGGGAAATTTATTAATGTTAATATCAGATAATTTAAAAGAAGTACGCACCCAGGTTCAGCGCCGCCAACTGGCAAATGGGATTTTTGCCATGATTGGTTTGTTGACTATTTTGGTAGCTTTAATTATCCTGCTGGGGTTAACTCTCCAGTTGCTGATTCAGGGAGCGCCCCGTCTCTCTTGGGATTTTTTTACTTCCTTTCCCAGTCGCAAACCAGAGCAAGCAGGTATTCTCTCAGCCTGGGTAGGGACGAGCCTGGTAATGTTAGTCACAGCTTTAGCAGCAGTTCCTTTGGGGATAGCAGCAGGGATATATTTAGAAGAGTATGCTCGGAAAAACTGGGTGGCAGACATCATTGAAATTAATGTGACTAACTTGGCGGGTGTTCCTTCCATTGTCTATGGTTTATTAGCTTTGGGGTTGTTTGTCTATCAGTTTAAGCTCGGGGAAAGTATTCAAACGGCGGGTTTGACTTTAGCTTTATTGATTTTGCCCATTGTAATTGTCACAACGAGAGAGGCACTGCGGGCTGTTCCTAATAGTCTGCGGGAAGCTGCCTATGCTCTAGGGGCGACTAAATGGCAAACGATTTGGGATCATGTATTGCCATGTGGATTGGGAAGTATTATGACAGGGGTAATTGTGGCGTTGTCGCGGGCGATCGGGGAAACAGCCCCAGTTATTACCATTGGAGCGCTCACTTTTATTGCTTTTTTACCAGATTCTCCTTTGAATCAGGAATTTCCTTATCTTCCCTTGACAGGGAGTTTTCCCTGGATTAACTTTGAGCAGCTTTTTGGATGGTTGGGCGCTGCTTTTACTGTAATGCCGATCCAGATGTTTAATTGGGTATCCCGTCCCAATCCAGAATTTCAGTTAAATGCAGCAGCCGCAGGCACTGTGCTAATTGCGATGACACTCGTCATGAATGGCATGGCGATTTATCTTCGCTTTCTCTTCCGCCGAGGTGTGAAATGGTAGATATGGAAGTAAATCAGATTCAGCCCAAAGCAGAGGTACAAAACCTCAATTTTTACTATGGTTCTTTTCACGCTTTGAAAAATATTAATCTGTTTGTGCCAGCAAATAAGGTGACAGCATTAATTGGGCCTTCAGGGTGTGGGAAAACTACATTATTGCGATGTTTTAATCGGATGCACGACCTTTATCCAGGCAATCGCTACGAAGGGTCAATATTGATAGATTCCATCAATACTTTGGGACGTGGGGTTGACCCCATTGAAGTACGGATGCGAGTGAGTATGGTATTTCAAAGACCTAATCCTTTTCCCAAGTCAATTTATGAAAATGTGGCCTATGGGTTACGACTGCGGGGAGTGAATAACCGCCTTCTCCTCGATGAAAAAGTAGAAGACGCTCTAGTAGCTTCAGCTTTGTGGGATGAGGTGAAAAACCGTTTGTTTGAGTCAGCCCTTAATCTTTCTGGGGGTCAACAGCAACGTTTATGTATTGCTAGAGCTTTGGTAACAGACCCTGAAATGATTCTCTTTGATGAACCTACTTCTGCTTTAGATCCTATTGCGACTACTAGCATTGAAGAGTTGGTACTTGAGTTGAAAAAAAGGGTGACGATTTTGATTGTAACTCATAGTATGCACCAAGCGGCTCGGTTATCTGACTATACGGCTTTTATGTATTTGGGGGAAATGATGGAGTTTGATCAAACGAAAACTATTTTTACCACTCCAGCGAATAAGAAAACAGAGGAGTATATTAGTGGGAGGATTGGTTAGTGAGATTACTCCAATTTATTAATTGAGTTACAAAACGGGATAAATAGGTAATTACTGGACTTTGGACAATTGGCAATAGCATAGTTGACAGAAATAAAATAAATAAGTTGGAATTTTAGCTAATCGGCGAAAACCAAAACCGATGAAAAAAATTTCAGACTTAGTAAAAAGTCGGGTGGGCTACACCCAAACTTTAACGCCTGTGGACAAGTAGGAGCCGACTCCCTAAGTATTTTGGCTTAGTTAAATGCTAGATTTGAGTTAAATGTTATGTCCACGATGTAACGTAATCTTAAGTGTTAATCAAGTTCTGTGTAGCAGGATGGGGACAATTTGATTTGGCGTTGCTAAATTAAAGTATAAAATATTGAAGAAACACTACTTAGCGTGCCCCTTCAAGCGCGGAGTTGCTTCGTTTGGAGTGGGGAGAGGGTTTGAGTTGGGTTAGTAGTTTTTGTTGCAAACAAATAATTCATAACTCAAAAAACGCAACGTCTGCTTGGGTACCCAAGCAGGATTTATAATCAGAAAGAACAATAATTTTGATAGCAGTGACAGGGATGGTACTGACTCAGGACTTGCGATCGCCTATTTGTTTTCGGATACTTGTTGGGAGCGATTGGTATAAAAATATATTATAAATTTTTATACCTGGAGTTACATACTAATAAAATAATTATGGCAGAAAGAAAAAATTGGGAGGAATACGCATTTAGAGCGAAAGAAAAAGCTGAGGGAAACCAGCTAGAAGAGGCGATCGCTCTTTATGAAAAGGCGATTGAATTAGGGTGTGATCAAGAATGGGTGTATATAAAATTAGGGGGAATATATAATAACGTTGGGAAATATAAGTTAGCTTATGTTAGGTTTGCTCAGGCGATCGCTCTTAATAATCAAAATGTTTGGGGCTATATTGGGGCGGTTAACGCCTTAGGGGAAGAAGAGAAGTTTGAGGAAGCATTAGAGAAATGTGAGGCCGGGTTACAGTTTCATCCAGGAAATAAGGATTTACAGTTCTTGAAAGGGGAAATTAGGAAGTTTTTACCAGAAATTGTTGAGGAACAGGGCAGTTTGATGGAAGAATCCTCAAAAAAAGAGCAACGACAGGTAGATATGAAAGTGCAAGGGGAGTTGAAAATATTCACCAAACAGGATTATCTTAAAGAACTTTACTCGTCAAAAACTAAATTCTTAGTGGCTGCTATTGATTTAGAGATATTTCAAAAATTAAAGTTAAAGGAAGAAACTTTTCAAGCATATATATATAAACTTACAGATATAGGGAAGGGAAAAATAACAGTTTTAGGAGAAAAGGAGGTAGATCAAGACTGGGTTGAACTGAAAATAGTGCCCACATTTTGCCTAGGATTTTTGACAGTTTCGGAGGGAGGGGAAAAGGAGATAGAAGGGTTGGTAAATTGGTGGAAAGCTGGATGCAAAGAAGATGCTATTCCTCCGTTACTGAAACTCAAAGAACAAGTAGATAAAAACCCCGCAGAATTTTGGCAATTAATAGCGAGGGAAACAAGCAGAGAAACCAATAAAATTGCAGCAAGATTAAGTAAGATTCAAAGACAGTATTTAGACTTGAGAACCCACCATGAAAATCTGCAAAATGCCTTTGCAATAGTAGAAGAATATCTCAGTCAAGCCAAGCTGCCTCCATTACAATTAGCCTTTGAAAATCCACCAGAAAAACAAGTAGTAAAACCAGAACCTGGGAGAATAAATAAGACGCTAGTGAAGCAATTATTGCCAGTTCCTTCCCGTGGTTTAGCCTTAATTGAATTGTATGTAGCTAAAAATTATCAAAGTGCAACAGGTGAACTGCGAGTAACTGTTGAAGGAATTGATGATAAGAATACTTTGGGAAAATGGGAAGTTCCTTACCAAAATTTGCGCGAGGGTTGGTTAGGACTTGATTTGCCTAATATTGATATGGGTCGGAAACAAGAAATACAGCTAACTGTGGAGTGGTTAACGCGCATTGGGCCAGCACCTGGGTTAGAAATAGGAGCAGTGCAGTATGTGCCAGAGTTTCAAGTAGATTTGAATGGAGAAAAAGTAAATCACAGTTTAGCGATGCGTCTGTGGAGTGGTTTACCTGGGACAAGAAAAGTTGTTAGTCCTTACTTAGCCAAACCTACGGATACGGCAGAATTAAAATTTGGATATTTGGGGAAGGGAACAATATCAAAAGTAATAGAAGTTACCCCAAATTCATCAGAAGAAGAAATGCACGGCATTCGTTATTTTGAAGAGGGGGAAAAAATCTTAACTCATCCTCGTGGAGGGGGGTTAACTATTGCTATGATCCCTTTTGCTTTTCGCCCAGAAGCAAATCAACTGACAGCAACAGTAGAAACACAACATCCCCAGGCCGATCAGGTAGAATATGCGCTAGCTTTGATTACAGAAGACATGAATCCTGAAGAATGCTTTGAGCAAGATAACCCAAAATTAGCACTGGCATATTCAGGCTGGAGCAAGGTGGAGCCGCAAACTCCTACTCAGATAAGATTAGTTCTGGCTGCTTCTGCTAAAGCATATTATCATATTGTGATGGCAACGCGAATCCCAGAAGGGAAACAAGAAAATTTAGCTTGGGCTACTTGGCTCAACTTTTTGGTAGAAAGAATTGAGGGGGGAGGGAATGATTGAACCAAAAGTAGCAATTGTGATACCAGTATTCAAGCATAGTGTATTGGTGGGAGAGGCGATCGCTTCTACTTTAAATCAGGAAACAGAAATTCCTTTTGTGACGATCATTGTTAATGATGGTTGTACTTTTCCTGAAACAGATAGGATTGGCAGAGAGTTTGCTCAAGCTTATCCAGATAAAATATATTATCTTTATCGCCCCAATGGCGGGTTAAGTGCAGCTAGAAATACAGGTATAGATTTTGCTTATAGTAGCTGGACAAGTATAGAAGCAATATATCTTTTAGATGCAGATAATCGCATTTCCCCCCAAACCATAGAGAAAGCTTATGGCGTTTTACGAGACGAACCTGAAGTTGGCTGGGTTTATCCCACAATTAATGTTTTTGGGGTGGAACTGAATGGGGATTATCGAGGAGAATACAGTATTTTACAGCATTTAAGATTTAACCCCTGTGAAGCAGGGAGTATGGTGCGGCGGGCAGTTTTTGCAGCAGGTTGTCGCTATGATGAATCCATGAAATTGGGTTACGAAGACTGGGAATTTTGGTGGCAAGCAATGGAAGCAGGTTTTCGGGGCAAACACTTACCAGAATTTGGCTTTCAGTATCGCAAGCGCTTCGAGAGTATGCTGAAAAATTCCCAGCGGGACAATGATGCAGTGGTAGGCTACATGAAAAGGAAACACAGCAGTTTATTTAAGCATCACAAAATTATTCACCTAGAGCAGCAAGAAGCTCCACGTTATGGAATTTTTCTGGCAGATACGGGAGAGGTGGTGCTCACTTCTGACCCAGGTTGGCGAGAAAATACTGTAAATATAGAAAAATTTAAAGAACTATATCATGGCGCTCAAGCGCTACCAGGACGTTACCACAGACCTTATTATTTGACCTTCACTCGTGGGGGAGTGTTAGATTTTCTGGAAAAGCAGGGATTATTGAGGTGGGTATTCTGGCGACTCGAACAACTTATAGATACTGTCAGTTTTCTCTCTTTGAGTATTGAAATTAATAGTGACCAAGAGGGAATTAAAGTAGAGGAAAATCCAGATATAAATCCTGTGGTGGGGGAGATGGATCATCTATTGATAACCACAACAGAAACAATGGATGCTTGTATAGCAGATACTGTAGAAGAATGGATCCAAAGTCTGAGTAAACCCCAGCCCCTGCCAAAAGTGCTAAATTTGCGGCTGAAGTTGAGTAAAAATAATGGCAAATTGCCCCTTGTCAGTGCTGGGGGAATTTATAATTTACTCTCCGCATTTAAAAGCTTACGCAGTGGCACAATTCCGAAAAAAGAAGAATGGACTTGGTATAGTAATTTTTTTCCTCCCCGATTCCATTTGTTTCGGGAGTCTCGTTTAGCTTTAGAAAGTGGTGTGGTTTATCCCATGCTAACCCAAACAGAAGACAAACACATTGGCTTTATTTTACCCATTGTGGAATTTGGGGGTGTGGAAAAAGTTGCGCTTAATATTGCTAAAGTCTTTAAAGATGCTGGTTGGCAAGTTCATCTTTTTGTAATCAATGCAGAAATGGGAAGTTTACCAGAATGGGCGCAAGTGTTTGATACAATTAATTTTTTTCAGGAGTCTTCCATGTATTCTTGGGTAGGTTCTCGGTATATGGGGACGAAGATTGATGACTGGTCGGAAAGGGGAGACCAAAAAACAGCAGTAGGCTTGTTATCTTGGTTAAATGTGGTAATAAATTTCCATAGTGTAGCAATGCACGCGATGATGGGGGTTTTACGACGATATGGGGTAAAAACTGCTGCTTCAGTTCATGTCCATGATCTTACTCCAGGAGGAAGACCATGTGGCTTTGCTTACACGACTTTAGGTTATGAACACGCTTATGATTATATCATTCCCTGTTCTGAACAAATGCATGATTGGTGTCATGGAATGGGAGTGCCAGAAAGTAAATTAATAGTTGTTCCCAATGCTTGTGGTTATCCTATAGAGCAAGAGGAAATAGAGGAAATTCTGGTCAGAAGGTGGGAGAGGCAGAAAAAAGGTAAATTAAGAGTATTGTTTATTGGTCGTTTTGATCGTCAGAAAGGATTAGATCGGCTGGTAAATATAGTGGTAGAGTCACGGCGACGCAAAATACCCATTGACTGGCGACTGGTGGGAAAAAATATTGTAGCCAATGAAAATGCTGCACAAGAATTGGAAGCGATCGCTGATTTAATTGAACCTCCAGTTTATAATATTGAAGAGTTGAATGAGGTTTATGGGTGGGCGGATGTACTGTTATTACCTTCTTATTGGGAAGGACTACCACTAACAGTTTTAGAAGCAATGCGACTAGGAGTAGTGGTGGTAGCTTCTAATGTGGGGGCAATGACAGAGGCAATAGACCATGAAGAAACAGGCTTTTTAATTGAAAATATGATGGGAGGAGGTTTTGTGGAAAAGGCGATGGAATATTTGGAGCAACTGGCGCAAAACCCAGATAAATTGGAAAAAATGAGTAAAATATCAGTTAAAGTAGCTAACACGAGAAATTGGGAGCAAGCTTGCGCTAAACTAATTGAAAGTTTGGAATTATCCAGCCAATAATGGTACAAATAGGATGGCAATAACAAAGGAAAAAATAGAAGAGTTTTATAAATTTATGAGTCCGAGGGAGTTTGAATATCATATTCATATATCGCCTCTGAACAAGTATATATATTTTGAAGTTCCCAAAGCGGCTTGTTCAACCATTAAAGCTACTTTACAGGAATTAGAAGCAAAAACATTGGGCTTAGAAATTCCAAGTAAGGAAATGTCGGTAATTCATAATAAAAAATTATCTCCCCTTAAGTCGCCTTCTGATATAGGGTTAGATGAGTTTTTGGCAATGTTGAATGCTGAAGAAATTATTAAGTTTTGTTTTGTTCGTAATCCTTATACTAGGGTAATGTCAGCTTTTTTGAGTAAATTAAGTTGGAAAAACAGTAGTTATAAACAGCAAATAAATCAGATTTTAGGTTTGACGGAAGAAACCATAACTTTTGCCCAATTTATTGAAGCTATTAGTAAAACATCTCCCAAAGAAATGAATCCTCATTGGAGAAACCAGACACATCAATTATTTGGGGAGTTGGTGAATTATAATTTTATCGGCAGGTTGGAGAATTTGAATCAAGATTTAGAACAAATATTAAAGAAAATATATAAACAAGAAGAAGGAAGAATTAATAACAGTGGAAGATTAACAGGGAGTGAGAAGAAATTGGAAGAATATTATGATGAGGAAATAGAAAAAAAAGTCAGGAAAATTTATGAAGAAGATTTTAAAAGATTTAATTATCCAGAAGAATTAAGCAAGTTGAAGCAATAGGGGAAGTTAAAATATGGAAGAAAAACTCAAACAACCAATAACATTAATTTCCCATGGGCGATCGGGCACTTCCCTATTGCAAAACATTTTTGAGGCACACCCAGATATATCAGTGGCTGGGGAAACAGCAGACTTAATATTTAGTACTTGGTATTCAATTGAAAGAGCAAAAGGGATAATACCAGGTTTAATTGAAAATGGAAAAGTAGTTGCATGGGAAGAAAGAGTAGGAAGGGGAGTAAGGGCAGTATTTGATGAGATTTTTAATTTAAATACTACATATTGGATGCAAAAACCTATAGGTCAACCTTTTGTGATTAATTATTTAAGAAAAGAAGGAATGAGTTTAGATGAATGGTTTCAGCTATATTGGAGCATTTTGAATCAAGTTTTTCCCGCAGGAAAGTTTATGACAATTTTACGTCATCCTTGTGATGTGGTAATTTCTGCGGGAGATTATTGGGGAAGAAAACAAGCAGATGTTTGGGGCGGTATAGCAACTATGGCACGTTGTATTTTACATCGGGATTCTAAGGTGAAATTTGCAGTAAATTATACAGAATTGGTTAAAGAGCCAGAGAAGAATACAAAAAAAATGTTTGAGCAACTGGGCATAGGTTATGATAGTAGAGTGTTGAGAGCATTTGATTATGTATATGTACCCAACCAGAAGGGATGGAAACAAGATAAAAAACTATATGAGGGAAAAATAGAGAAACAATTTTCTCGGGAAGATGAATGGGAAAAATTAGATTTTTCTTTGGTGAAAAAAGAGGATATAGAAGTAATTGAAAAACTGTGGGCAAGATTTGGTTATAACTTAGAGTTACCAGGAAAAGGGAAAATGGGAAAATAAAAATGAGAGAAAAACAATTAAAAGAAGTTAAAGCAATCAAAGAAAAAGGTGAATTGGAAAAAGCGATCGCCCTTTATTTAGACATACTTAAGTTAAATCCAGAAAATGCACAAGCACATTTGGAATTAGGAGAAATTTATGAGTCAACAAAACAACCAGGAAAGGCGATCGCCCATTATCGTAGTAGTTGCGAAATAGAAGCGCAAAATTGCGTAGCTCAAGCCAAATTAGGAAGGTTGTTGTTGAGACAAGGAGAAATTTTAGAAGCAGTAAAGTGTTTGGAGAAAGCGTTAAATGAGTCAGAAAAACAGCCAAAATGGTTCAAACAATGGGTTAGTAAGTTATTGATAGATGCCTTCAAGAAAAACAATCAGATAGATGAAATAATTCCCCAATATTTGGAAATACTCAAGTTAAATCCAGAATGTGTAGAAGCACATTTAGAACTAGCAGAAATTTATGAGTCAACAACAAAAATAGAACAGGCAATTGCTCATTATCAAATTGCTATAAATCTTGAACCCAATAATAACATAGTTAAAACAAAATTAGGCACTTTATTGCTTTTGCAAGGAAACATTCAAGCAGCGGTTAGTTATTTACAAAAAGGGGGCGGTCAGTCAGCAAGTGAACAAGAATATTTTAAGAAATGGATCAATAAGTTTTTGGAAAAACCAAAAGTTGTTGTTGAGGGAAACAGTAAGTTAGCTCATCCTGATTTTCAGGTGATGGCATCCCAAGCATGGCAGGCATTAAATCAAAAAAACATTGAGCATATTTCTGAGCAAACTTTTCAAAATTTAAGGGATGTTGAGCTAGATAAACTAGAGAAACACTTTAGGGATGTCAGTTGTTATAAAAATATTAATTTAGCATCTTTAACAGAAGAAGATCAACAATTCATTAAGCAGGTTGGCTGGTCATTAGACTATATTAGCTGCAATAATAATATACAATTTCTTCAGCAAAAAGTATGTAAAAGCAATAAATACAATGAGCCTAAAAAGATTTTTCAATATTTTCCTATTGAATCAAAGTATATGTACTCCATTTCACCTTGGACAGGTAAAGTGAATAAAACTAATTGTTCATTATTATGTGGAAGAACAGCATACTATCGCTTTGAAGATAATCAAGTGTTTTACTTAATAGTTAATGGACCTCCCGCTTTGATTCAACTTTATTTATATTTTCCTGAAATGGAAGTTATTATTCATCTTCATAATAATAATTACCCTACATTAGACACACTAAATATGTTTAAAGCTCAGGTTATAAAAAATTGGCAAAATTTTTCTGAGTATATAAAAGATAATAATAAAGTTAAAACAGTAGCAATTATAGGTTATCATGAGAACATAGGGCATCATTTGTGGAATGTTTTGTCAGGGTTAGAAAAAGTTTTTAATTATGATATTTTGTCTGAAATAGACGAATTTTGGGTCATTGGTTCAGAATACTTTGGAGAAATAGATGAAATTTTTCCTGAAATATCTGCTCAAAAAATTAAACGTTTTACTAATAGGGAGATATTTAAAGCTAATGAGACAATTTTAAAAAATAAGTATTTTGCAGTTATATTAGGTCATAATCGTATTCAGAATAATCTAGCTGAAAGAGTTCTCAAATCATCTCTTGCGAAAATTTCTTCAGTTGCTATGGAAGAAGTAGAAGAAGCTAAAAGGAATTTTATTTTGTTCTATGTTTTTATCCGTACTGGTAATAGAACATGGGTGTCTCAAGTAGAAGGAACAGCTAATATTATTCAGAAGTTGTCAGAAACATTTTATAATTTAGCTGTAGTCTTTGATGGGTTTTCCCGTCCAGAGAAAGGTTGGATGAGTCCACAGAGTGAAAAAACTATTGAAGAAGAGCAGGAAGTTGTAACTAATATTCAAAATTTATTGCCACCAACCAGAAAAATATACAGTTTAGTTGGAAAATATATGCATGAAGGAGTTGTTTGGGCTGATAATATTGATTTTTATTTAGCATCTTGGGGAGCTGGATTGGCAAAAGTTGCTGGAGTGGGAAACAAGCCAGGTGTGATTCACACGAATAAGGAAGTATTAGAACAACCACTACTAAGTAGATGTTGGTGGTTACGAGCAGAACCAGAAAGTCAAGTTGTACCCAAATATATAGATAGTTGTTATATTACCAATGCAAGTGAAAATGTCAAAAAAGGACATAAATTTGATAAACGTTTAACATTAAACAACTATGATTGTGATTGGCGAATAATTTATGAAGAAGTTTTAAAATTAGCTTTGTCAATTAAAAGGGATGATTAAATCATGAGGACTTACCTATTGACAGAAAACCCAAAATGTGAATTGGAGGAATGAGGTGATAGATGGTGGATGTTCATGAAGATAAGGCTGTAAAAGCGGCAAAATATCGCCAAAGCGGAGTAAAACAAGAGGAAGAGGGAGATATTATTGGGGAAATTGCCAGCTATAAAAAAGCGATCGCCCTCGACTCTCAGCAACCTCACTGGGTATATTTTACTTTGGGAAAACTCTTGTTAGACCAGGGGGAGTGGAAAGAGGCGATCGCTGTTTATCTCCAGGGGATAAGTTTATACCAGGATCAGGCAGACTGGGGGGTATATGTTAATCTCGGAGATGCTCTCAATGGGTTGGGAAAACTGGATGAAGCGGCAGCAGCTTATCGTGAGGCAATCAAACTGCAACCTGAGCGGCGTTGGGTAGAATATAAGCTCGGAGCAGTGCTGTTTAATCGGGGAATGGGGTTAGTGGAGGAAGGAAAAGTAGAAGAGGCGATGGGTTATTTTGAGCAAATTGACCAGATCGAAGATTGGGAAAAGGGGAATTTAATTCCTTGGCCGCAGCAAAATGGGATAAATTGGCCTGGGTATGCTTGTGATGTTTTGTCCGTAGGGGCGGGTAACGTGACAAAATTAGAAACCAACAGACAAAATATCAATCAAAACCCGCCCCCACCCAGGGAAAAATTGGCAAATACCCAACCATGGCCAAAAATAACCATTGTTACTCCTTCCTTTAACCAGGGTGAATATATAGAAGAGACTATTCTGTCAGTGCTAAATCAGGGCTATCCGAATTTAGAATATATAATTGTGGATGGGGGTTCAACCGATGGAACGAGGGAGATTTTAGAAAAATATAACTCGCGCGTAACTAAAATTATCATTGAACCTGATACGGGACAGTCTAATGCGATTAATAAAGGATTTCGCCAGGGGACTGGGGAATTGATGACTTGGTTAAATAGTGATGATTTGCTCTTTCCTGGGGCGCTCCATCAGGCATCTAAAACATATCTGCAACACGAATGCGATTTAATAGCTGGGATTTGTCTAATTCATCAAGAGCGGCGGATAATTGGGGTAAGAAAACCGCGCACCAGTCAGGAGGATTTTACTGTAGAAAGTCTAGCAGATGTGAGCCATCTTTGGTGTAGCGGTCATTATTTTATTCAGCCTGAAGTGATTTTTACTCGGAGAGTCTGGGAAAAGGCAGGGGGAAGGTTAAGGGAAGATTTAGAATATGTAATGGATTATGACCTATGGATGAGGATGGCAGCAGCGGGGGCTAGGATAAAAGTAATTGGTTGGCCGCTAGCGGGTTACAGAAGTCATCCTCATCAAAAAACTGCGGATTACCAGAGGAATGGGGCTTGTATGATGGAGCATTTGCGGGTGCGGGATGAATATTATAGTCTCGCTCCGTCAGGGGAGCGGTTAGAGGAAATTAGGGAAAAAATTCTAGGGGTTGTAGGGGCGGGTTTAATGATAACCTGTGTTCCCCAACCCGAAAATAAAATACAAAACCCGCCCCAAACCCACCAATATTCCCCACAAAAAAATCAAAACCTGCCAGGGGGATGGGCGATCGCAGGGGATAATCTGGAGGCGGGTTTAGGAATAACAGATCACCTGCCAGGGGTATGGGTGATAACAGGGGATAATCTGGAGGCGTTGGAGCTTGCATCTTTGACTGTAGTTGTGTTGTTGGTTCAACTGAAAAATGAATTGGAAATTATTAGAAAGCTACGGGAGAAAGGTTTTCAGGGTTTGCTGGTGGGCTGGTTTTGGCAGAACAATTGCAATTATTGTCAAAATGTTCAAGTGGCTGATGCGGTGGATGTCTGTATCCCAGCCTGGGGAGTTTTGGGGGGAGTGTTACAGAATAGTAAAAGTATTGTGACAGAGGCTGTGCCTATTTTCGGAGAGGGAAATGGAGTCCAAGAAGCAGTTGACTGGGGTGCTTTGAGTGAAGAGGGAAGAAAGGGTTTTGTTTGGGAGCGACATGGGTGGGTGCATTCTCTGGAAAGGATTTGGGGGATACTCAAAAAAATATCGACAAAAGACTTGACAATTTTAAGGAGCTCTGCTATAAATAGAACAGTTGGTAAGGGGGTGAGGGGAAATCAGGGAGTACTCACTGGCAAGTCACAGACTCTAAATCTAAAGGGAAATAGTCAAGACTGGGTAAGAGTAATGGCGGAACAAAAAGCAGTATGGGATTATATAAAATTAGGGGAAGAGTTGGTAGCGGCAGGGAAATTAGATGAGGCTATCAGAAACTATCAGGAAGCTTTGGGTTTTTATCCAGAAAATGGGGTTTTATATCGATCATTGGGAGTAGCTCAGGAAAAAACAGGGGATAGAAGTGGCCAGAAGGAAAGCTACCGCCAAGCACTTAGGTGGGAAAAAGAACATCCTTTCTGGGTGTATGGGGTTTTGGGGAATTTGCTGTTAGAGTCTGGGGAGTGGACTGAAGCATTAGAAGTTTGCCAGCAAGGGGTGGAGTTGTATCCAGATAATGCTAATGGTTATCGCTTGCTGGGAATGGTTCAGGAAAAAGTGGGGGATGTTGCAGGGGAAATTGCTAGTTATAAGAAAGCTATAGAGTTAAATGCGCAACAACCAATTTGGGTATATACAACTTTAGCTAAGTTACTAAAAGAAGAATTTAGAGTTACAGAAGCTATTGCTATTTATCAGCAAATAGTAGAATTAAAAGGAAAAGAAGTTAATCGTGATTATGTACAAATAGCAGAGAAGTATTTGGCAGAAAATAAGTTAGAAAAGGCAGTTATAGTTTATCAGCAGATTGTTTCACCCGAACCTAAGTATGATTTTTATTTAATGAAAGCTAGTTTTGAGGGGGAAAGTCTTAAGCAAGCGATCGCCTCTTATAAACAAAATCAAGGCGATCGACCTATTTATTTAAGTGAAATCGAAAAACTCCCAGTTATCCCAGGGATTTCTGTGGTTACTTGCTGTATGAATAGGAATGAAAATTTGGTAAAATCTCTGAAAACTTGGATACAAGTGGCAGAAATTGATGAAATAATTATTGTCGATTGGAACTCAAACATTACTGTTAAGGAATCTTTACAACAAGCAGGAATAAAAGATGAGCGAATTATTATTGTGAGAGTTGTTGATCAGCCTAGATGGATTTTAACCTTTGCTTATAATGTAGGTCTGCAATTAGCAAGACACGAAAAAATACTTAAAATAGATGCTGACAATCAAATCACTCCTGACTTTTTTGAGAAAAATAAATTAGAGAGTAAAAGTGAGTTTTTAGCTGGGAATTGGAGAAAGCAAGAGGTTACACATTATAACGGTACCTTTTCTGCCTGGAAACAACAATTAATACAAATTGGTTACTTTAATGAGTATATAAGAACTTATGGCTGGGATGACAGTGACCTTTATGAAAGGTTATCTGGTTGGGGTTATGAGAGAAAGCTATTATTAGAAGAAACACTGGATAATGTCAAGCATGATGATGATGAGAGATTAAGAGATTCAATTCCCTATGCGCAAGAAAAGGTAAATAGTCAATCTGAAGCAATTAAGGAAGTACAGTCTTTGCCATACTATCATATTCAATTTAACAGACTTTTAACTTACAGTCTTCCAGATTGGAACAATAAAAAAGAGAAAAATGACTATCAAGTATATTTAAACAATGATGAACAGGACAAACAGGACAATTGTTGCTCCCAATTAATATTAGAAATAGCAAAACAGCCAGTCAATATATCTGACAATTTAGTTAAACTCATATCTCAGATAGTTATAGCCCGAAGTTTAGCGTTATACTATGACGATGATAGCTGGATATGCAACTTCAATAATCAATCAATAGACTTAGTAAATTCAGTAAATAATATCAACAATGAAAACTTGAATTTACAACCCAGACATGAAATTGTATTAATCACGACTCTTTATGATGAAAAAAGAGAAGAAAGATGTTATGAGTATAGTCAATGTTTATTAAAAAACTTAAAATCAAATCAATTTTCTAAGATTGTTGTTTTATTTGAAGGTTACGATCATGAGTGTCAGAAGAAAGACCAATGCTTTATGGCTTCAAATCTTCAATTTTTACAAAATAAATACTCCGAGTTGGTGGAGGTACACAATATAGATCAGCGACCAACTTATGATGATATTTTAGATTTTGCTGGTAATAATTTACAAAACAAAATTGTAATAATTTCTAATGCTGACATTTACTTTGATGAAAGTTTATCTAAAATTCATAAAATTGATTTTGATAAAAATGTTATTGTTTTATCTAGAAGAGAACTAAACCATAACTCAGAAATGATTAGAAACTCTGATAATGGATTACCTAATTACTTATCTGCAGATGTTTGGGGATTTAAAATACCTTTAAACAAAGATTTTAGGGGGAATTACCAAATAGGAACATTTTTTTGTGATTCATTTTTTAATAATCAATTGTATCTTTCTTCCAACTATTCTGTTTACAATCCTTGTTTAACAATCAAAGCTTATCATCTTCATGACGAATCCTATAATTCTTCAGATGCTAAAAAACTGGATTCATCTTTAATAGAAAAATTGTGGACAAGTGAATACGAGTTGTGTAACAAGCAAAATCCTGTGGTAGGATTGCCTTGGTGTAAGGTGGAAGATATAGTAAACAACAAAAAATATTATTCTTCAGCCCAATATTATCAAGA
This sequence comes from Gomphosphaeria aponina SAG 52.96 = DSM 107014, assembly GCA_016903655.1. Taxonomy (GTDB): domain Bacteria; phylum Cyanobacteriota; class Cyanobacteriia; order Cyanobacteriales; family Gomphosphaeriaceae; genus Gomphosphaeria; species Gomphosphaeria aponina. The sequence continues at coordinate 1,822 of JADQBC010000051.1, read as the reverse complement.
CTATAATCTACTAGTGAGTATAGGCAAAACAAATCCTCTGAATGCTATTATCATTATTCAAGAAATTTTGAACATAGATTTATTGTATAATTTCAAAATCTGGATTAATCCTATAGTTACCAATAACGACGGTGATAAGAAACATTATTATAATTTGATTAAAGATTACGTAGAATTTTTATCCAACTCAAGATTGAGTATGTATTTTGCATCTGGAAACTATGTTCAAGCAAAATATCCTCAATTAAAATGTAGTACGTGTCAAAGTAAAGAACAAGTAATTGAAAAAATCGCTGAAATCAAAAACTTAACCCAAAGTGATATAATAGAATTAATTATAGATAATAGTTTGTATGGTTCTAGGGAAGATGGACAAAACCTACTTAATTATGAATGGAATCGAACATGGTTAGAGCAAATATCAAACAACAAGATATTTAGTATTTATAAGAAATGCTGGGAGGTGGATATACAAAAAAGAGAAAATTTTCTTAATCAAGCTAGTCAAGAGCAACCATTGGTAACTATTGTAACTTCAGTTTATAAAGGTGTTGATTTTATTCAGGGTTTTCTTGAAAATATTACTGAACAAACCATATTCTCTCAATGTGAATTAATCCTCATTGATGGAAACTCACCTCAAAATGAAGGGGAAATTATCCAGAGATTTATTGCTGAACATGGTTTTACTAATATTCAATATCATCGCTTTGATGAAGATCCAGGTTTATATGAATGTTGGAATATTGCAATTCGTAAAGGAAAAGGAAAATATGTTACTAATGCAAACTTAGATGATCGTCGCTCACCCTTGCACCTAGAAATATTAGCTAAATATTTAGAGGACAATCCTTATCATGCTGCTGTATCTTCAGCGCTGGTTGTGACTTATCAACCCTATGAAGATTGGAACTTGTTTACCCCAGATGAGGTTTGGTTTGAGGGAATGTCAGGGAAAATAGGTTTTGATGATTTGTACACTTTTAATGATAATGTGTTAATATCTAGGAATACTTTACATTGTATGCCAGTTTGGCGGAGGGAATTACATGAAAAATATGGTTATTTTGATGGTGCGACTCGTTTAGGTAAAAGTTGCATCACTCCCAGGTGACTGAAAACAGTCATCACAGAGTGAACCTAGAAACAATTCTAGACAGCGTAAACCTAGCTCAGGTATAAAATGACCTCGAAAGAAAATTAAGCCCCTTAAAGGCAAAAATCTAAACGGGTCATAACTATCCCAAAAATCCTAAAACTGAGTAGAAATACCCAGACTAAAACGGGAAAAGAACTCCGAAATACGGGTGAAAACCCGAATCGAGGAGTAGAAATTACCGTATAGGAAAAAGAGGGTTAACCGAACAGCAAATATGCCTAGTAAGGGATACCTGTGATAACTTTGTATTCTTGGAGGTGAAAAACCTCCCGTCCAGCGCTCGGATTGACAGCATAACCCCTAGTCACTTGAGGTGGTATCTCATAGGCTAAAGCGGGGTTAAAACCAGGTAACTACAAGCCTATGTAGAATCCCTGGGAGCAGTGCAGTCATGGGTAGGAATACGAACTCTCGTCCGAACCATCGTAATATCCAAGTAGTGAAATTAGGTCTAAGTTATTGAAAAATAACTAACCACTACAACCAAAAGGTAACAATCTAACGTGCCAGAAGAATTTTCGATCTTAACTGGAGAGCATCACACAGATTCGGTGGATAGAGAGACCCTAAAACTGCGTAATAAGGATACAAGGAACGAAGTAACCCCTCTATGGTTCTTGAGTAGGTCGGTACTCAAGTAGTTACCAGCGCAAGCCACATTGG
>JADQBC010000065.1 GCA_016903655.1 Gomphosphaeria aponina SAG 52.96 = DSM 107014 | reverse complement strand
CCCCCCACAGATTTAATATTTGATGATGGAGAACCCTTGGAAAGTAACAACCACCGTATTGCAATGAATGCCCTTATTCGGTCAATACTTGTCGCTTTAGCAGACAGGAATGATTATTTTGTCGGGGGCAATATGTTTATCTACTATTCAAGTGAACAAGCGAGAAACCGAGATTTTCGCGGCCCTGATTTTTTTGTGGTTTTAAAAGTAGATGGGAATAAAGAGCGCCAGGGGTGGGTAGTCTGGGAAGAAAATGGCCGCTATCCCGATGTAATTATTGAACTGATGTCTCCCTCTACAGCCAAAATAGATAAAGGAATCAAAAAAGAGATTTACTCGCAGATTTTCCGTACCCCAGACTATTATGTATTTGACCCCTTCAACCCCAATTCTTTACAAGGGTGGTGTTTAGATTTGAATGCGCAATATCAAGAACTACAGCCGAATGAACAAGGCAGACTCTGGTGTCAACGCTTAGGTTTATGGTTGGGAGTTTGGGAAGGAAGTATTGAGGGAAACCCATCAGTCTGGTTACGGTTTTATGACAATGATGGTAATTTAGTTCCTTTACTAGAAGAAGCAGCCCAACAACAAGGTTTACAACAAGGTTTACAACAGGGTTTACAACAGGGTGTTTGTAGGCAATTGTTACGTTTACTGCGCTCTCGTTTTGGCGAAGTTTCCGAAGAGATTACCAATCGTTTACAGTCTCTGAGTGTGGAGCAGTTAGAAAACTTGACAGACTTGGGATTAACTGTAGAATCTTTGGAACAATTTGTGAGCGAACTTCCCTAAAATTCAAAAAGATACTGCTATGACTGCTAAATCACCAGAAAAATCAACAACAAGTAACCTTTCTGCTCTTTATGAGAAAGATTATAATCTCTGGCTAGAAACAACTGCTTGTCTCATTTTCAGACTTAAGGAGACTTGCAAGAGTTTACCAGCTCTTCAGTGCAGAGCAAATTTCCCTTGGAAAAAGCGTAGGCGCAGCCCGCCGCAGGCATCGCTTTCCTGGCTTTTATTCCATTCCACTCAATTGTTAAAAAATATTAAACAAACAACCCAACATTACAAGATGGGTTTATACTGGTGGGAGTACTTTTGAAAAGGAAAACAAATGCTAACTACTGTCTATACCAATGACTTTGAAAACATTTCCGACCCATTATCGGAATGGTCGAATACTTTAACTGATTTTACCCCAGGAACAGAAGCTCACCCAGTAGATCGTTTCCTGGGTCAGTTTGGGAATGATTTAGTGGAGTTGAACCTAGATGACCTCCCCTATCACAATCAAATTAAGGTATTGTTTGATCTGTATGTCATTCGATCCTGGGATGGGAAGGAACCAGACAAATGGGGGTTCAGGGTTGACGATGGGATGGAATTCATCACGAGTTTTGCTTTAGTTAGTGATTACTATACGGGTTTCAGACAATCCTATCCTGATCCCTATCCTGAAGGTGACTATCCTGCTGGTACTGGAGCTTTAGAAGTTAATACCCTGGGATTTTATTGGGATGATAACGCCCCAATAATGGACTCAGTATATCGCATATCCTTTACCTTCCCCCACTCAGCTTCTTCTCTCGGACTAGACTTTTTTGCTGAAGGACTTCAGGAGCTTCTTGATGAATCCTGGGGCATAGACAATATTGAAGTTGTTGTGGTAGATCCTTATACAGGGGGACCAGATAACGATACCATTGTGGGAGGTGTTGGTGACGATGCCATGAATGGGAAAGGAGGTAATGATGTAGTGATTGGGGGAAAAGGTAACGATAACATTTTGGGGGAAACAGGAACCGATCTCCTCGCAGGGGAAGAAGGGAATGATACCCTCAATGGTGGTACAGGTGCAGATATCATGGTAGGAGGTTTAGGTAACGACAACTATACTGTTGATAACCTAGTTGATAGAATTGTTGAAGAGAGCAATGGCGCAACTGATACTGTAAATTCCTTCATCAACTACGTGCTGCAAAATTATTTAGAAAACCTCATTCTCACAGGGAAAGGTAATATAAACGGAACAGGAAACACTCTCAAAAATAACCTAACTGGGAACGCTGGTAATAACCTGCTGGTGGGAAATGGAGGAAATGACACCCTTACAGGAGGTGGAGGAAACGATATTCTAGTAGGAGGAGCAGGATTTGATCTGCTTACTGGGGGTACTGGTGCAGATGAGTTTCGGTTTAACGCCCTTTCCGAGAAAATAGATACCCTCCAAGACTTTCTCTCAGCTACAGATAAAATAACCATCAACAAAGCTGGGTTTAGTCCCCTACTTGCAACAGGAGTATTACCAAGTAAACAATTTGTTTTAAATGCAGCGCCCATTCCTACTACGTCTCCAACCTTTATTTACAAGACAACGGGAATTAATGGGCAACTTTTCTTTGACGCAAATGGTTCTGGAGTAGGTGGTGCGACTCAGTTCGCTACGCTCACAGGTAAACCCGCCCTAAGTGCAAGTGATATCAACATTTTCTAAATCCCCCCTACCCCCCCGAAGACAAGCAGGGCTGTTTCATTTAAAAATTTAAGGCTTTTTAAAACCATTAAAATATAACGGTTTCAGGTTTATATTTCTAACAATTTGGGGAAAATTAACAAAAATCGTTATTCTTGCTCTATTCTTTTAAAAAGACTACACAGCCTTAAGCATTGATTTCTAAAAATTGGTTATTTAAGTATTTAATTTAAAATATGCTGATTTAAATAGATAATCTATTTAACTGCAAACGTAAAATGAAACAGCCCTGGGGGGTAGGGGGGGTTAACACTACTTTCGCAAAAGGTCTAATATGTAGGGGCACGGCAATGCCGTGCCCCTACATAATAATGGATAATGTTTTAAACCATTCTTTATTATCTATTATCCACTGGACTTACGCAAAGCTTTAAGATCTCAAACCAATTTGTAGGGGCACGGCAATGCCCTACCCCTACATAATAATGGATAATGTTTTAAACCATTCTTTATTATCCATTATCCACTGGACTTACGCAAAGCTTTAAGATCTCAAACCAATTTGTAGGGGCACGGCAATGCCGTGCCCCTACATAATAATGGATAATGTTTTAAACCATTCTTTATTATCTATTATCCACTGGACTTACGCAAAGCTTTAAGATCTCCAACCAATTTGTAGGGGCACGGCAATGCCGTGCCCCTACATAATAATGGATAATGTTTTAAACCATTCTTTATTATCTATTATCCAGTAGAAATATAAGCCTGAAACCATTATATTTTAAGGGTTTTAAAAAGCCTTAAATTTTTAAATGAAACAGCCCTGCCCGAAGACAAGGGGGGGGTTAATGGTTAAGTAGGTAGGCAAAATTATTTATACAATTTCTTACGGGGCGGGCCAGCGGGATAACCTATGTTGCACAATCAATTATTGATGGTTCAAAACCCGCCCTCACCCATGTAATTAATTTTGTCTAATTACTTAGTTAAAGGAAAGAGATTAATGTTTGTGAAAGCGAATGCCTAAAAACAAATCATAGAGGAAACTCCAAAAATTTTTACCCTCAAGTAAACCCAAAGATTGAGCACAGCCTTTAGCATCTAATAAAGGTTTAGTAGCATAATAAGTAGCTTCATATTTATACCAGGGAATAGACGGCCATAAATGGTGAATAAGATGATAATTTTGCCCCAAAATAAGTAAATTGAGGATGGGACTGGGATAGACTCTAGCGTTTTTCCAGCGATCGCGTTCTTTAAAAGGTCGATGGGGAAGATAATCAAAAAATAAACCCAGAGTTATGCCCACCACCAAAGCGGGTACAAACCAGAAATTCAGAATATAGCCAATAAAACCATAATGACAGGCAATAAATACCATCGTAAAAAGAAAAAGTCTGCTCAAAAACCACTCAAGCAACTCATATTTGCGCCATAAACGCCGTTGGAAGAAAAACACTTCATGGTAAAAAAAGCGAGCAGCAATTAACCAGAGAGGGCCACCAGTAGAAACAAAATGGTCTGGGTCATTTTTCGGGTCATTTACATGGGCGTGGTGCTGTAGATGAACTCTCGTAAACACGGGAAAAGCAAACCCCAACATCAAAGCGCTGCCATGGCCCAAAATAGCATTAAGGATGCGGTTGCGGTGGGCGCTATTATGGGAAGCATCGTGAATTATAGTTCCTGCCAAATGTAAAGCCAGAACATTAGAACCAAAACAGCACCAGTCTGCCCAGCCCCACAACCAGTAACCGCAAGTTGAGAGGGTAATTAACATGAGGGCTGCTAGAAACATACAAAAGTTGATATTAAACCCACCACCCGCTTTGAGAAACTCTTTGGGAGGTGTCAGCAGCTTTGAAGCTGACTCCATCTTTGTCTTTGCTCCTTATCTATCCTTTCCGAAAGACAGTGTACAATAAAATGAGGGTTTTGTAAAGATTTGTTACGCAGTCTCATCAAATTACCAAAAGCAGTTTTTTTGTAATAAAAGTTATTTATAAAAATTACTCCTCGCCCACCCCCAGCATGGTTGAGCTATTTAACCAAACTAACACAATGAAAGCAAATAAATGGTAACAACACAAAGAACAATCTCCCTCAGTTTAGAAGAGTTTCTCAAATTACCAGAGACAAAACCAGCCAGTGAATATATCAACGGTGAAATCATCCAGAAACCAATGCCACAAGGAAAACATAGCAGATTGCAAAGTAAATTGGTAACTAATATTAATCAAGTCATTGAAACTAACAAAACTGGTTTAGCTTTTCCTGAATTAAGATGTACCTTTGGCGGACGTTCAATAGTTCCAGACGTGACAGTATTTTCCTGGGAAAGAATACCCGTTGACGAGGGAGGAGACATTGCTAATGTATTTAAAACCCACCCAGACTGGACAATAGAAATACTTTCTCCTGGTCAAAATCAAACTAAAGTTACAGCGAATATTCTCCATTGTCTGCAATATGGCAGTAAATTAGGCTGGTTAATTGATCCAGAAGTAAAGATGATTTTAGTGTTTTATCCCAACCAGCAAACAGAGTTATTTGATTTACCAGAGGATGTTTTACCAGTACCAGAAATATTTGCAGAATTATCACTAACATTAGGAGATGTGTTTGGCTGGTTGAAATTATAGGCAAATTAACCCAACAAGCTGAGAAATATAAGTTAGTCCATTATAATTTAACTAAAAGAGCATCATCGAAAGCAAATGGTAACAACACAAAAAATCTCCCTCAGTTTAGAAGAGTTTCTCAAATTACCAGAGACAAAACCAGCCAGTGAATATATCAACGGTGAAATCATTCAGAAACCAATGGCACAAGGAAAACATAGTACAATACAAGCAGAACTTGCAGCTTTTATCAACTTTACTCTTAAAAAGAAGAAAATAGCTCATGCTTTTACTGAACTAAGATGTAGCTTTGGCGGACGTTCAATAGTTCCTGATGTAACAGTATTTTCCTGGGAAAGAATACCCGTTGACGAGGGAGGAGACATTGCCAATGTATTTAAAACCCACCCAGACTGGACAATAGAAATACTTTCTCCTGGTCAAAATCAAACTAAAGTTACAGCGAATATTCTCCATTGTCTGCAAAATGGCAGTAAATTAGGCTGGTTAATTGATCCAGAAGTAAAGATGATTTTAGTGTGCGATTCGTTTGCGGACTCACATTCAGAGATGAAGACTTAATGGAGGTTGACCACATAATACCAAAGGTCAAAGGCGGTAAGGATACTTACTCCAACTTGCAACTTCTTCACAGACATTGCCATGATGATAAAACAGCCAGAGATGGTAGTTTGAATTGTACCCATGTAAAGGGACGTATCTCAGAGGAGCCGTGTGATGCGAAAGTATCACGCACGGTTTTGAAGACGAGTCAGAGGGGTGACTATCTGGCTTAGTTTAATAACAAATGGCTGCGCGATTATGATGCGACGCACGTTTTTATTCTTTGTTGGTTTAGCTGGAGCTAAATTCTTAAACCGTGCTCAATTTTTCCCAATGGTGGAGGGTTTAACCGCCTTGGCTCAAGCAGGGCTGCCAAGTAATCCTGTTATACCGCCGAGTATCCCCTCAAAACCAGAAACAGTAGAATCTCCTCCCACTCCCAATCCTGGAAAACCTGTGGAGGTTACCAAAAAAACCCTCAATGGGGTATCTTTTTACCAAACTACAATTGACTTAAAGGACCCAGAAATATTTATTACCATTGCTTTGGCAAATAATGCTAGTCTGGCGAACAATGGCAATATATCTAATGGAGACGAATCTTTTGCAGCTTTAGTAAAACGAAGTAAGGGGGCAGTAGTAGCCAACGGGACTTTTTTTAGTAAAGATGAGGAAAAGCGAGTGATGGGCAATCTGGTGGCTGGGGGTAAATTTCTCAAATACAGTCGCTGGGAAAATTATGGCACTACCCTGGGCATAAAAGCTGGTAATCAATTAGAAATGATTACTGCCCGTCAAGAAGGTCAGCCTGAGTGGGATCAACACTGGTTTTCTCTCACCTGTGGGCCCCGCTTATTGAAGCAGGGCAAAATCTGGCTAGCTCCCCAATCAGAAGGATTCAAAGATCCCCATGTTTTGGATGTGGGGGGACGCACAGCTATTGGTTTTCCTGCATCAAGAGATAAATTATTTTTAGTTACCTTTCTTTTGGCCCTTTCTTTGGAACAAGAAGCGCAATTAATGCAGGCTATTGGTTGTGTTGAAGCCATGAATTTAGACGGGGGAGCTTCAAAAGCCTTAGCTCATCGTGGACAGATTTTATTACCAGCAGGAAGATTGCTGACTAATGTGATTGTGGTTTACGATACTGAGCATCCTGCTCCAGCAGAGCTAAAAAATTCTTGGCAGGGTTTCCAACAAGGGGAACGTCCTGTTGTACCCAGTTTTTAAATTATTTAACAACTATAGCGTTCTTCAGCCCAGGGTTCGCCCCGTACATGATAGCCATTGCGCTCCCAGAAACCTAATTCTTCTTGCTCAAGAAACTCTAAGCCATTGATCCACTTGGCACTTTTCCAAGCATAGAGATGGGGAACGACTAACCGCATGGGACCCCCATGTTCAGGGGGTAGGGGTTCGCCAAATAATTGATGGGCAAAAAAGTTTTCTGCGAGCAAAAATTCTTCTCTGGAAAGGTTGGTGGTATAGCCTCCGTAGCAATGCTCCATGACGTGAGTAACACTTGGATCAATGTCAACGAGTTCCATCAAATCTGTTACTTTAATTCCTGTCCACTTTACATCTAGTTTTGACCAACGGGTGACGCAGTGAAAATCTTTGGTAAACTCATGTTGAGGCAAACTCATAAAATCAGACCATTTAAAGGTCTTTGGTTGAGTTTTGCCCCAAACGCGAAACTCCCAATGCTCCAGATTAATTCTGGGAATGTCCCCATAGGTGAGGACGGGAAAACCCTTTGTGAGGTATTGACCTGGGGGTACGCGACTCTGAAGTTCCGATTCTGGTTTTTGGAAATATTTGCCTAACATGATTCAATTTAATTAAAGTAAGCCCTTAAGGGCTTACGAAGAATAATATTTTGCTTAACTTTCTTCTTCTTCTTCTTCTTGGCTAGGATAGACAAAACTATTAGATCTGCCACTGAGAACTGACTTGCCTAAAGAAAGGGCTTTTTGAGCTTCGAGAGCGGCTTGACGCTTCCAGTAAGCTTTACGATGGTCCCGCTTGGATTTGGAAGTTTTCTTCTTGGGAACAGCCATGATTACCAGTTAATTTTTCTGACACAACTCTTTAATTGTACAATTCTTAGGGATAGATTTCTATCTTATGAAAAACTATAAGTATATCACTATAGGGATTAATCAGTACCATTGTCTCCAGCCGCTGAGTTATGCTACCGCTGATGCTATGGCAATTCACTTGTTTTTGGTGGAAGAAGCGGGTGTGGCACCAGAACAATGTTTGCTGTTGAGTGATACTTCTGCCTGGGTGGAAGATAAATCTACTTATCCTAGCAGGAGCAATATTCTCAAGTGGCTCGATGTTTTTAATTATCAACATCCCCATCTGTTGCCACAAAAACATTCTACACTCTGGTTTTTCTTTAGTGGCTATGGGGTGAATTACAATGGGGAAGACTATTTAATGCCCATTGATGGCAACCCGACTGATATTGTGGGAACGGGGATTCAAGTGCGTAGCCTGTTTGAGGCGTTAAAGTCTTTTGGGGATACTAATATTTTGGTGTTTCTTGATTTTAACCGCTCATCAGGGATGACGGGGGGGCAGCCTGTGGGCAAACAGACTTTAGATTTGGCCAGGGAAATGGAAATTGCGGCAGTGCTTTCTACTTCTAAAGATGAATTTTCCCATGAAGCGGCAGCCCTGGGTCATGGGATTTTTACCGCAGCTTTGTTAGAAGCTTTCAGGTATTATCAAGAAAATATAAATTTAGCCTATCTAGATGAGTATCTGCGCGATCGCATTCCCGAGTTAAGTGAACACTACTGGCGACCAGTACAAAATCCTGTGATTATTAGCCCTACTTTGGCAGCTAGTCAAAGTCCAATTCTGCCTTTGGGATCAGTCAATTCTATGTCAACACTGATTAACAATACAATTCCAATTCAAGAATGGCACGAAGCAAGGAGAGAGGAAAATAATGCCCAATTAACTACTTTTCCCCATGCCACTTTTCCAACAATAGACAATCTCGAAGCGGGAAGATTTATCTATGAAGTTGAGCCGAAAACTCCTTGGTTAAAGTGGTTATTATGGGGAGGAAGTGTCACGCTGTTTTGTTTGCTTATTCTTAAGTTTCTTGGGTTTGAAAATATTAGGAAAACAACTAAACCTGAAGTTAAGACCACTGAAGAAAACTCAATCACGTCCCCCCCCAATGCTTATGCTCTCTTGGAAGAAACTACTGATGAATATCAAAAATTATTGTCTAGTTCCAAAAGTTCTTTGAGATTCTTACAAGCATCTAATTTTAACCGAGCTATAGGTGAAGCGCAAAAAATTAAGTCTGATGATCCTTTGTACCAACAAGCCCAAAGTAATATTGCCCGTTGGAGTCAGGTAATTTTGGATATTGCTAACGGCAGGGCTGCTGTGGGCAATTATACAGGGGCGATCGCTGCTGCTAAACTTGTGCCGAAGGAGCAGTTTTCTGCTTATACTCAAGCTCAAGTAGCAATTGAACGTTGGAAAATTAAGGCTTTTGAACAGCGAAGAACTCAACATTTAATTGAAGCTGCAACAAAACTACTTCAACCCAATCAGGCATCTTCCTATAATCGGGCAATTATGATGCTCCGTCAGGTGACTCCCCAAGAAGTGGGTTATGATCAAGTTCAAGAGTTAATCAATCAGTGGAGCGAACAAATTTATCTCATTGCTAATTCCCGTGCTGCTAGAGGTGATTTTGAATTAGCAATTGAAACAGTTAAGTTAGTCCCTACTGATACTTCTTCGGGAGCAGCAGCAATGAATTCTAGTGTACGGTGGCAACAGGGTATTCGCTGAACTGTTACTCTAAAAACTTTGATTGATAATTTCTCGGAAAGTTTTCTCGTCCTGTTGCCAATTTTTAATGATTTCTCCTAACATTAGCAGTCTTTCCTGTTTTCTATAACTCTCAAGTTTGTAATTAAAATTGCCAGAGAAAAAAAGAGCAGGACTGGCTGGTCTTTTTTGATATTTTAAGTTTGCTTCGTTAATACTTAACTTGAGCTGGCAACGCTCAAGCTGGAAAAAAAAGTTAATTCCTACACCAACATTATTACCAAATTCTAACCAAGGACCATTAGCTAACAGATTTTTTTTTATATACTTACGCGCTTGATCTGAACCACCTGGAAGGGACAATATTCTTCTGAAAATAATATTTATTTTTCCATAGTCAGCTTCAGGGTATTTTTCTATGTATTTGCCAGCAATTTCTGGGACTTTTAATTGATTGCTACCAAGGTTTTGACTGAAAGTAATTACATTGGGACTGGTTACAATTTTCACCCCCTGGGGGAAAATAATCTGCGTGCTAGCATTATTCAATGGAGTCTGTGAAATTACCTGCTGGTCCGGAGGGACAATGTTTTGGTCATGGAGAAACTCCACTGTTAACTGACTGGGATTAAATTTTAAAGCAAAGATGGCGATCGCCAGCTGCTGGAGATCCTGAATTTTGGTTGGAGATTGTCTCGGGAAATGGGTTTTGATAAATTTCATCTGTCCTGACAAAAATACAAGCCTACTAAATATATGATAGGATTTATCTAAACCTGCCCGTACATAAGACATTGCCAAAACCTAGAGGTGCAATAAGTTTAATGCTGATCTTAAAAAAATGGCCCAGTAGTCGGTTGGGTAGCGCACGTAGCTTTAGCCCAACCTACAATATCATAACTGATAGGTGTTAAAAGGCAATTGAAGCGGTAGAACGTCGCCGACGATAGGATGATTTTGTTGGCGGTTGTTCTGGTGTTGGCAACAAGCAAACTACTAAGGGGCTACTTTGCAATTCTCGTCGCGCTAGTCGTTGCAAACTCTTTTCAATTTCCCCGCGCAAACCAGCCCAGTCAACTTCGATTTGGTCATCGGTAGCGTTGGAAACAAATGCCTGCCAACGTTCATGCAAAGTTTTATCGATCGTCCTGCTAATTAACTCAAGGAAGAGGCTCCGCTCTACTTTATGCACTACTCCCCGCAGGTGAATTTCTGGTTTACCTATCTGTTGTCCTTCCCAATTTACTGCTGCTGCAACAGTTATCACTCCATCTTCTGCTAACTGTTGCCGTTCTTTCATTACGCTTGGCTGTACCACACCTGAGCGGTCAACCAGTTCAATTCCCGAAGGCACTTGATCAACAATCCCAATACTATCTTCTGATAACTCAACCACATCCCCATTATTGATCACCACGATATTTTCTTCAGGAATCCCCATCCCTTGGGCCATTGCTGCGTGTTTCACCAGCATCCGATGTTCTCCATGTACTGGGACAAAGAATTTGGGTTTAGTCAGGGCTAGCATTAGCTTATGATCTTCCTGGGCCCCATGACCTGAAACATGAATTCCCTGATCGCGACCATAAATCACTTTTGCTCCCTGCATCATTAACCGATCTATCGTATTCACCACTGAGATGGTGTTTCCTGGAATTGGATTAGCCGAGAACACTACCGTATCTCCACTGCGAATTTTGAGCTGATGATGTTCCCCTTTAGAGATACGAGTCATTGCTGCTAAAGGTTCTCCCTGAGATCCTGTGGTGAGAATTAATACTTGATCATCAGGCAGATGGTTGACTGCTTTGATGGATTCAAACAGGTCATCTGGACATTTGATATAACCTAAGTTGCGAGCATGGGCGATGGTATTGAGCATCGACCTCCCTACTACTGCTACTTTTTTTTCATGTTTGAGCGCCAAGTCTAGCACTATTTTGAGGCGATGAACCGAAGAGGCGAAAGTTGTCACCATTAATCGCCCTTCAGCGGTGGCAAAAATCCTGTCTAAATTAGGATATACAGAACTTTCTGAGGGAGTATGTCCTGGTACTTCAGCGTTAGTGGAGTCACTGAGCAAACACAATACGCCTTTTTCTCCGTGTTCTGCCAATTTTTGCAGATCAAAGTGTTCTCCATCTACTGGGGTATGGTCGATTTTAAAGTCTCCAGTGTGAATAATCACTCCTAATGGTGTATGAATTGCTACGCTAAAACTATCAGCTATGGAGTGAGTATTGCGGATAAATTCAGCAAAAAATGATTTGCCAATTCTGACTATTTCTCTTGGCCTTACACTTTTGAGGGTAGTTTGTTCTCTTACTCCTGCCTCTTCTAGTTTATCCTGTAATAATGCCATTGCTAGTCTCGGACCATAAATTACAGGAATATCAAATTGTTTTAAATGATAGGGAATCCCGCCGATGTGGTCTTCGTGACCATGAGTGACAATCATTCCTGTAATTTTATGGCTATTTTTCCGTAAATAGGTCATGTCTGGCAGGACAATATTTACCCCGTGCATTTCATCAGTAGGGAAACCCACACCTGCATCTAAAAGTATTATTTCGTTTTCATACTCGAAAATGCAAGTGTTTTTTCCTATTTCATGCAGTCCTCCTAATGGAATTATCTTCACTGTTGGTTGTTCGCCTTTTTGTTTCATTTTATTCCTTTTTTTGTTTGGTTTTTTGTTTAAATATCTTTTTTTTTACCTAGGCTCTTTTCTTCTTAATTGTTCATTCATTAGGCAAAAGTTGTGCTGTTTTACCCGCCTTTTTTTTCTCTCATTGTGGATTACGGCAGCTTGAAAAATTAGGGTGTGAATGAGCGATATTTATGCCGCCTCACCCACCCTACCCAAGCTGAATTTTTTTTTCTAGCTTCCCTCTATTTGACACATCTATTTTCGATTTTTCTTGGCATCTGGGTTCTTTTTTTCTTTCTTCGCCCCATATTCTTATATCTTTTCACTTGTTTTCATTAAATTAAAGACAATTCTTGTAAAACTGTTGCTAATTGTGCTGTTAATTCTGGATTTAATTCCACTAGAGGTAAACGAAGACCTCCTACTTGCCAACCCTGTAATTGTAAAGCAGCTTTGATGGGAATTGGATTTGTTGTACAAAAAATTATTTTAAATAAAGGATATAATTTCAGTTGAATTTCTTGAGCTAAACTTGTTTTGCCTGTGGCGAAAGCTTGAATCATTGTTTGCAGTTCTTTTCCTACCAGATGACTAACGACGCTGACCACACCTGTTGCACCTACTGTGAGTAAAGGTAGGGTCAAGAAATCCTCTCCAGAATAGATCGCAAATGATGGTGGTGTTAATCTCCGAATTACACAAGCAGCTTCTAAGTTGCCACTAGCTTCTTTAATTGCCACAATGTTATCTATTTTTGCTAGTTCAGCCACTGTTTCTGGCTGAAGATTTTGCCCTGTTCTTCCAGGAATATTATAAAGCATAATGGGCAAATCTGGGGCAGCAGAGGCGATCGCCTGAAAGTGGGCATAAAGTCCTGCCTGGGGTGGTTTGTTATAATACGGTACTACCTGTAACGACCCATCCAATCCTAATTTAGCAGCTTTTTTAGTAGCTTCAATGGCTTCTGCCGTACAATTAGAGCCTGTGCCTGCAATTATTTTTGCCTTACCACCCACTGCTTTTTGCACCACCTGAAACAACTCATATTCTTCTGCCCAAGTTAGAGTTGGTGATTCCCCTGTTGTTCCACACACCACTAACCCATCACTGCCATTTTCTACTAAATGGGCTGCCAATTTTTCCGCCACTGCATAATTTACACTGCCATCTGCGTGAAAAGGAGTCACCATTGCAGTAATTACTCTCCCCAAACCTTGAATACTCATTTTTTTCTCTTCTTTTTATCCTTAATTTTTGTCAATGGTTCTCGCTAATTTTTTGCCAACAACAACTCTGCTATTTGCACAGCATTGAGAGCTGCTCCCTTGCGAATTTGGTCGCCACAAATCCACATTTCTAACCCACAGGGATGAGAAAGATCCTGACGTATTCTACCTACCAAAACCTCATCTACTCCTGTAGCATCTAGTGGCATAGGAAAATAATTTTTCTGCCAATCTTCCACCAGTTTCACTCCTGGTGTTGCCGCCAAAATTTCCCTAGCTTTTGCCACAGGAAAAGGCTGCTCAAATTCTATATTAATTGCTTCGGAATGGGCTCTCAGGACAGGAACACGGACACAAGTAGCACTAATTCGCAAATCTGGGGCATTAAATATCTTGCGTGTCTCATTAATCATTTTCATTTCTTCTTCACAGTAACCCAATTCGGTGAGGGGAGAATTGTGGGGAAACAAATTAAAAGCTAGGGGATAGGGCAATATTTCCGCCTGCGGCGTTTTCCCCTGTAAAATTGCCATTGCCTGAGTTTTCACCTCTTCCATTGCCCTGGCACCTGCCCCACTTGCAGATTGGTAGGTTGCCACCACCAGGCGTTTTATGGGCTGTACCTGATGGAGCGGCCAAAGTGCCATTGCCATTAAAATCGTTGTACAGTTAGGATTGGCGATAATTCCCTGATGTCCCATAATGGCTTCTGGATTAATTTCTGGCACAATCAAAGGTACTGTATCATCCAGCCTAAAGGCACTAGAATTATCGATTAGTACTGCTCCTGCGGCGACGATATTTTTTGCCCAAGCCTTGGAAATGGAGCCGCCTGCCGAAGCCAAAACTAAATCTATATTCGCCAAAGAATTTTCTGTTACTGCTGCCACTGTCAGTTTTTCCCCGCCAAAAGAGAGGGTACTACCCGCAGAGCGAGGCGAAGCAAGGAGTTTTAAATCGGCGAGGGGGAAATTACGACTTGCAAGGAGTTGGATTAATTCTCCCCCAACTGCCCCCGTTGCGCCTAGGATGGCAACACGAACTTTATTTGACAAATTCCTTTCCTCCGTTGTTTAATTTTTATGTCCCTTGACGAGACTAGAATATTTGCTTTCAGGATTTTTGCTATCTTTCTTCGGATGGGTTAAAACAAAAATCTTGTCCTGGCTGTACAATCTTAGCCGCTAAACCATTTATAATAATAGTTTAGCGTTATCAGTCCTCAAAGATTGCCAAAATTACTGCGAGGGCAAATTGGTAGGATTATTGAACTAATCTAACGAAGTATATATTGGAAAAAAGTTGTCTGAAATCAAAAAACCGATGAAAGTAACCCAGGAAAAACTATCTGATAGTCAAATTGCTTTAGAAATTGAAATTTCCGCTGAAAATACTAAACAAACTTACGATAAGATGGTGCAAGACCTGGCTCGCAATACAAAAATTCCTGGGTTTCGCCAGGGGAAAGTGCCACGTCATGTCCTTTTACAGCGTTTGGGTATTGAAAGAATTAAAGCGGCAGCTTTGGATGAACTAATTCAGAAAAATTTTGCAGCAGCGCTCGAACAAGAATCTATCAAGTCTTTAGGGAATTATAAGCTACGTTCTGATTTTAATGGGTTGGTTGAGCAGTACAAACCAGGAGAACCCCTGATTTTCTCTGCTTCTTGTGATGTGCCACCAACGGTAGATCTAGGAGAATACCAAAACTTGAGTGTTAAAGCAGAAGAGGTGGTTTTTGACCCTAGTAAGGTAGATGAGTGGTTAGAAGAAAAACGGGAAAAACAAGCAACTTTGGTTCCTGTGGAAGATCGCCCTGCTAAGGTAGAAGATGTAGTGATAATCGATTATCAGGCTTTTGAACAGGGGACAGAAGGGGAAAAAGGGGAAGAAATACCAGGTCTGATGGTAGAAGATTTTGAAATGGAACTGAGGGAGGAAAAATTTATCCCTGGTTTTGTGAGTGGGATTGTGGGGATGGAGTTGGAGGAAACAAAGTCGGTAGCAGTGACTTTCCCAGAAGATTACCAGCAGGAAGATTTAGCAGGTAAATCGGTTGTGTTTAGCATCACTCTCAAAGAGGTGAAGGAAAAAGAACTGCCTGAATTAGATGATGAGTTTGCTAAAGATGTGAGCGAGTTTGAGACTATGGCCGCGTTGCGAGAGTCTCTGGAAAATCAGTTGAGGAAGAATGCGGAGCAAGAAACAAAAAATAATATTCACTCTGCTATTCTTGAGCAGTTACTGAAGCAATGTCATCTCGAACTGCCAGAAACTATGATTCAAGAAGAAGTGAATGATATGCTGACTCAGAAAGCGTTGCAGATGCAGAAATATGGGGTAGATGTAAGACAGTTATTTACCTCAGAAAATATAAAAGAAATGCGGAAGCGATGGCAGCCAGAAGCAATCAAAACTCTGAGTACTTCTGTGATACTGAAGGAAATCGCTGCCCGTGAGTCAATGGAGGTGTCGCCTGAGGAGTTGGAAGCAAAATTTAAAGAGGTGATGGCAACATTATCAGGTAAGAAGAATAAGGATGTTGACGAGGAGCGCTTACGGGGGTTACTCAAGGATGATTTGCTGACGGAAAAAGCTCTTGCTTTTCTTCAAGAAAAGGTAACGGTGGAATTAGTTCTAGAAGGGTCACTGGCTGAATCTGAGGAAGTAACCAGTGAGGAAACACCAGCAGTACCAATGGGGGAGGAAATGCTAGAAACCAGTGAGGAATTAGTTCTAGAAGGGTCACTGGCTAAATCTGAGGAAGTAACCAGTGAGGAAACACCAGCAGTACCAATGGTGGAGGAAATGCTAGAAACCAGTGAGGAAACAACAGCAGAATAGATTTTGAGCTATTACCCAGGAAAGAGTAGATTTTCTGGGTAATGATGTACTCGTGGGAGGGAAAAATTTTCCAACTATTTTTAGGTTTGGTTCTTCAAGACACAGCAAGTTAAGTCATAATGAGATTAGCAGGGCAAAGCATTACCGAAACAATGAGATAATTACCTCAAAATTCCCGCTCCAAACGTTCAGAACAAGAATTATATGCTTGAATCCAAAAAATCAGATAAATTGAGCAACAGCAACCGTTATCGAGCAATATCTTCCATCAACAACAACGTAATTAACGGGGTTGTCCCAATGGTAGTAGAACAGTCGGGGATGGGAGAAAGAGCGTTTGATATCTACTCGCGACTGTTGCGAGAAAGAATTGTGTTCCTAGGAACTGCAATAGATGATACGTTGGCAGACTCAATTGTAGCTCAACTACTTTACCTCGAAGCAGAAGACCCAGAAAAAGATATTCAGCTCTATGTAAATTCCCCAGGAGGGGCAGTTTATGCGGGGATGGCTATCTATGACACCATGCAGCAAATACGGCCAGATGTTGTGACTATATGTTATGGAATTGCTGCTAGTATGGGAGCGTTTTTACTTTCGGGGGGAACTCAAGGAAAGCGGATGGCTCTACCTAGTGCGCGGATTATGATACATCAACCGCTTGGAGGAGCGCAGGGACAGGCAGTAGATATCGAAATCCAAGCGAAAGAAATCCTCTACATTAAGCAAAGGCTGAATGAATTACTAGCAAATCATACAGGTCAGCCTTTTGAGCGGGTGGCAGAAGATACAGAGCGGGATTTCTATATGTCGTCGGTAGAGGCAAAAGAATACGGTCTAATAGATAAAGTAATAACCAAAGAAAATCCCCAAGCATTCCAGTAACATAAGTAAAAAAAGAGGCTTTTTATGTCTAAATACGATTCCCATCTAAAATGTTCATTTTGTGGGAAATCCCAGGAGCAGGTAAGAAAATTAATTGCAGGCCCGGGAGTCTATATCTGTGATGAATGTGTAGAATTGTGTAACGAGATTTTGGATGAGGAGCTGGTAAATTCTTCTCCTGCAGCTTCTGGGGCGGGTGTGCGCGCGGAAGAAAAGCGAAGCAACCGTGGTGGGAAGGAGCAGATATGTTTAAGCAAAATTCCTAAGCCCAGAGAAATTAAGAAATATTTGGATGAACACGTGATTGGTCAAAATGAGGCGAAAAAAGTTCTCTCTGTGGCGGTGTATAATCACTATAAGCGTCTGAGTGTTGTTGGGTCGAAAAATGTGTTGCCGAATGGCAACACGAATGATGTGGTGGAACTGGCTAAGTCCAATATTCTCTTGATTGGACCGACGGGAAGTGGTAAGACTTTACTAGCTCAAACTTTGGCAAAAATTCTGGATGTACCTTTTGCTGTTGCAGATGCCACGACATTAACAGAAGCGGGTTATGTGGGAGAGGATGTGGAAAATATCCTGCTGCGACTGCTGCAGGTGGCAGATTTGGATGTGGAAGAGGCACAAAGGGGAATAATATACATTGATGAAATAGATAAGATAGCAAGGAAAAGTGAAAATCCTTCAATTACGCGGGATGTGTCTGGGGAAGGGGTGCAGCAAGCTCTTTTGAAAATGTTGGAGGGAACGGTCGCTAATGTGCCACCTCAAGGGGGACGGAAGCATCCCTATCAAGATTGTATACAGATAGATACGAGTAATATTCTCTTTATCTGTGGTGGTGCTTTTGTGGGTTTGGAAAAGGTGATTGAGCAGCGTCGCGGGAAAAAATCTATGGGTTTTGTGCGCCCAGGAGAAGGGGAACCGAAGGAAAAACGGACGGCAGATGTGCTGCGGGAAGTAGAGCCTGATGATTTGGTAAAATTTGGGATGATTCCTGAATTTGTAGGTCGCATACCTGTGGTGGCAGGGTTGGAACCCCTCGATGAAGAGGCATTAATCGCAATTTTGACGCAACCGAAAAATGCCCTGGTGAAGCAGTATCAGAAATTGCTGCGGATGGATAATGTGCAACTGGAGTTTAAACCTGATGCGGTCAGGGCGATCGCCCAGGAAGCTTATCGCCGTAAAACAGGTGCCAGGGCTTTGCGGGGCATTGTGGAAGAAATAATGCTAGATGTGATGTATGAGATACCTTCGCGGAAGGATGTGCGCCGTTGTTTGATTACGAAGGAAATGGTGGAAAAGCGATCGACTGCGGAGTTATTGTTACATCCATCTTCTTTACCCAAACCAGAATCTGCGTAAATTGAGTTGGGAGTTGTTAGTCGTTAATTAATCATGATCAGGGGAAAAAATCAAGCAGACTAATGACTCAGAAAATGGAAAAAATGAGTAACAATAAGATCAATGTTCGAGGTGTTGAACATTATTACGAGTGGATTCGCCAACCTGATTCTGCTCAATCTAAACCTGTGATGGTGTTTATTCATGGTTGGGGCGGCTCTTCGCGGTATTGGCAAAGTACCGCTGAAGCTTTGTCTGATAAATTTGATTGTTTACTGTACGATTTGCGGGGGTTTGGGCGCTCTTTACTGCCATCAAACCCTGTTTCTCAGTTAAGTTATGAAATGGAAGAATACGCTGATGATTTAGCGGCTTTTTTAGATATTTTAGGGTTAGATGTTGTTTATCTAAATGCCCATTCCATGGGAGCATCCATCGCAACATTGTTTCTTAATCGTTATCCTGAAAGGATTCAACAGGCAATTCTTACTTGTAATGGGATTTTTACTTATGATGAAAAGGCCTTTGCTGCATTTCATAAATTTGGCGGTTATATAGTTAAATTCCGTTATCAATGGTTCTTAAAAGTTCCTTTGGCAGATAAGTTGTTTATGTTGCGGTTTTTAAATCGTTCTATTTCTAGGGATTTGAGTCGCGCTTTTTTGGAGGATTTTCTGTTAGCAGATTATGAGGCGGCAGTGGGGACGATTTACACTTCTGTGAGTAAAAAAGCAGTGGAAATAATGCCTCAAGAATTTGCTAAATTGCAGATTCCCACTTTATTAGTTGCGGGGGAAAAGGATATTATTATTCCCGCAGAAATGGGGCGACAAGCGGCAGATTTAAATCGGGAAAAAATTAAGTATGTGGAAATACCTGATACGGCTCATTTTCCGATGTTGGAAGATCCGCCAACTTATCTTGCACAGGTGCGGGAGTTTTTGGCTGTTTAGGGGGTAATTAAGTGGGGATTTGGATATCAAACCCCTCTTTGGGGACAAGATCTGAGGTTGAAAATAAACAATTTTTTTGGCAGTGGCAATATGAATTACCATAGATTACTGAAGCCGAGAAACTTAATTAAATATCCTCCTTTTTATATAGCTTTGATAAGAGTTCTAAGGGACAATTATCCAAGTAAAAATCGAGTTTTCTAGAGATGTCTAATGGCTAAAAATTTACACTGCTTCCCGCAAAAATGTTATTCTCGTTCCAAATTACTCCCGTTAAATCTCCAGTTCCTTCTATAGCTAAAAAACTAACTGTTTCTTTGTTGAAGTGATTGATTTCAGGGTCAAAGGTTGTGTCTTCTTGAACTTGGAATTTTACTCCAGTTTCTGTAAGATTTTGGTAACGGAGTCCTGCTGGATCAGGACCTGAATAAGTTGCTAGGGAGGCGATTATTTCTGGAGTATAATCGAATGTTTGCTCGAAGGACTGATTGAAGAAGTTGTGGGTAACATTTTTTCCTGTGTTAGCTACTTCGTAAGGTAGTCCGTTCCAATTACCTGTACCTTTTTCTATCGCTACCCAACCTACTGTTTGAGGTTGAATATTTGCGGAATTATTATTCTTGTTTTCTTGTAGTTCAACTCCTACTCGGAAACTGTTAGTACTTGTTCCTTGTTGACGGGTGTTAAGGTATCCTGTTTGGTTGTCTTGGACTTGGGTAAAAACTTCTGGAGTGGAAGTAAAGTTTTCTTCAAAGTTAACTTTTGTCCAGTTTTTCTGACTTGCTAATCCCTCGGTGATGGTTTGTCCCGCTTGTACTTTTGTCCCATCTGTTAGTTCATAATGGCCTGCTTCTAAGACTAAGTAAGAGATATCTTCTAATGTGTGGATTCCATTGAGGTTGGTGGGTTCAACTATTTGAATGTCAAAGCTATTCCCTGTGATGTTTTTTATTGCTACTGACAGGGGTTCGGCTTCGTTGTAGCTTGCTGGGTTAGCAATAACTACTGGATTTTGGTAAGTGTTTCGTAGGGTTACTTTTTGCATTCTGTGGGTTAGGTTGTTTATTTCCCCTACTTCGCCGATGATGTTTGTGGGCTGGGTTTCAGTAATTTTGAGAATTTGGTCAGCCTGGATATTATTCAGGGTTTGTTCTAGTCCACTTGGCCATTTTATGAGCAATTCATCAACTGTTGTGTTATCTGCTAGTCCAAAATGAAGTCGCTGGTAATTCTGAGCGCTTTTATGGATTCCTCCAGATTGTTCCCGTAGTTGCGTAATTCCGCCCGCTGTAACAAATACCTGCGCTCCGATCGCATCTAGATTAGAAGTTACTCCTTGCAAGTCAATTTGCAGCCAGTGATTGTCATTGCCTAAGTTACGAAATAGTTGGTTGGGAGGAGTTGTTTCAACTGTTGAATTGGATTTGTTGTTGACCACAAACAAATCGAGAAAACCGTTTTGATCATAATCAGCAGTTGTTACGCTAACACCGATTCCTAAGTTACTTCCCGCTGCACCAGAAGCATCGGGAACGGGGATAAAAGTTCCATCTCCTTGATTTTCATAGAGAATGTTTGGACGGTTGGCAACAGAACCCCTCGCCACCACATAGATATCCTGATCCATATCATTGTCAAAGTCTCCTGCCACTACACTGATTCCCGCATTGGGGATGGTATTGATTCCAGACTGATTACTTTTGTCAACAAGTTTTCCTGCCTGATTCAGGAATAGTTGATCTTTCGGATCTTGAGTAGGTTTGAAACCAATGGCAGTTAAATTAGAGATTGGTTCTGCTGTTTCAATGGAACCTGGAACACTATTCCTGTTTGGGGTGGATAAAAATAATTGCCAATGCTCCTTTATTGGATCATAGCCAACATAAACTCCTCGGTTTGTTCCTGGGGTATATGGGAATATGCCTGCCACATTGGGGTCTGTAGGTGATAAGGTGAATTCCAAAATATTGACTGTGGAACGATCTTCATCTGTGGGAGTAAACCCACCTGCTCCTACATAAACATTTTTTTGGGATAAAGTTCCTGGTGTTTTGGGGATAAACAATTTAAATGTTGCTTCATCAGCAGTATTAAATTGAACACCCTGTTGACCTTTTTGAGTGACATTCAAGAGGAATACTGCGTCTAATGGGCTTTCTTGACCTAAATCGGATGTATCCCAGGTGAGTGTTGAGTAGATATCTGGGAGCAGGTCGTTATTGAAATCAGCGATCGCCACGTCCCTAGACGAAAATTGTTGAGGTAATACAGAAGCGGTGATGTTTGTCAAAGGAACAGTAGTTATGTCATAAATAGTTTGCGGACTAGGTTCACCTTTAGAATAGAGATCCATATTACCGTCTCCAGACAAGTCAGAGAGGAGAGAAAAAGCTACACTATGTCCTGGTGCAAACCCTATAGTTGACCCAACATCTTCAAACCCGTTATCAGTTTGGCGAAAAATTGTAGAAGGTGCCTGAGCATCTGGTCGCAATGTAACTGACATAATAAGGTCTAGTTTTCCATCTTGGTCAAAGTCAACCCAGGAGGGAGTTCGTCCCCGCCCCAGAGGATAATCTACACCTAGTTCAACTGCCTTGTCTGATAGTACTCCTTCCTCATTAACATATAGTTTTTTCGGTCCGCTCCCTGTTCCCACTACTGCTCCAACTAATTCCACCAGATCCTGATCCCCGTCATTATCGAAATCAGCCCATACTGCCCCATGATTATCTCTCGGTTCTTGAGGTGGGATAAATACTTCATCTGTTACATCAGTAAAGGTTCCGTCTTGATTATTTCGATATAGCCTAATCGGATTTGTATGCCAAGTGAGTAAAAGGTCTGGCCAGCCATCACTATTATAGTCACCCCAAGAACTATACTCGTTTTCCTTAATTTTAATAATTCCTGCTGCTTGAGATACTTCTTCAAACATTGGCTCTACTTCTGCATTGAAGTCATTCTCCAGAAAGTAGCTCTTATATATATATTTTTTGTTCATATTAGCTCTGGAAAAAGTACCCTCAACTTCGGGAACTATGTATTCCTCTATATGGCTATGGTCTTCATGGTCTTCATGGTCTTCATGATTTTGATTAGACATGGAAATTGCTCCTTATTGCTTTATCCGTCATGATAATCATTTTACCATGAATTTTGATGTGCTTTTGAGAACAAAATGGCTCAAATCTATATTTAAAGAGGGTTTCAGTCATTTTTTTTTTACCCCATTGCTTTATCCGTCATGGTAAAATGATTACCATTAATTTTGATGTGCTTTTGAGAACAACATAGCTCAAATCTATATTTGTAGAGGGTTTCAGTCATTTTTTTTTTACCCCATTGCTTTATCCGTCATGGTAAAATAATTACAATGAATTTTTATGTACTTTTGAAAACAACATAGCTCAAATCTATATTGAAAAATGATAAAAAATTTAAATCAACTATAAAGGGAGAAAAATAATGGTGCAAACAATGCAAGGGAAGGAAATTAATTTAGATGAATTGGCAACAAGATTTGAGGTTCAATTAGTTGAGGATGAGGAATTTTTTCGGGAGTGGCAAGATGAATTACCCGAAATAAACGAAGCTGAAAAACAACGACTTGACCGAGTGAAAGTGAGTTATTCTCATTTAATTAAATATCCTCCTTTGTTGGAAAATACAGTTAAAATCGTGGTACTTGCTCCGTTGTTAGATTTAGCAGGTTTTTTGCTGCAACCTTTTCGGATTCAATCAGAAACTTCGATAAATATTGAATCAGAAGATGAGGGGGTGATTGTGAAAGGGAGAATTGATGTATTGGTGATATTTGAGAGATTTTGGTTAGTGGCGATCGAGTCAAAAAAAGCAGAATTTTCTGTAGAAGCAGGCAGACCACAATTACTATCTTATTTGCTGGCTAATCCACATCCAGAAAAACCTGCTTATGGTTTAATTACTAATGGCTCTGATTTTCTCTTTATTAAATTAATGAAAGAAGAGGAACCAAAATATGCTTATTCGCGTTTGTTTTCTCTTTTTAATCCAGGGAATGATTTATATATGGTTTTGCGGATTTTGAAGCGTTTAGCTGCATTAGCAATTAATAATTAAATTATATAGCAAAGATAATGTTTTTGAGGACAATCTGTTCATGCTCTTGGCCACAAGACTTGCGGGTTTAAACTGGGGTGTTGATTCTTGACCCAATATCAAAAAGTAATTTAATCCACTTTTTATGCAGATATAGGGAATAGCCCCCCTTTCAAAGGGGGGTTGGGGGGATAAAACCAGAGCATATTTATCCCCACCAACTGCATAAATAATGTATGAACTTATTTTTTGTAATTAACCTCAAAATCAACAGCCCAGTTTCAACCCCAAGCGGCTTATGTTACCAAGGGGAAAATCGTATTATTTTAAATTTGGTAATACTATTTTTTAAAAATTATGAGATACTTCGTAGGTTGGGTTGAACGATCCCGAAACCCAACAAAACGCTTATCAAGGTTGGGTTTCGTTCCTCAACCCAACCTACTAAATACTAATAGAATGGAAACTTTTCTACTTTTCTTGTAATTGTGTCCATTTTCCTACTTTTCTCTTCGGAGAAAACTAACAGAATGGAAACAGGAAGAGTTAAACTTTTTTGACTCTTCCTGTTTAAGTTTTTTTTCTTTTTCTCCGAAGAAAAAGATTTTTCTTTTTTCTTGCTTTTCTTTTAGCTACATTCTCATCCCTAGAATCTTTTTATACCAATTTGCGGAAACCATGAGAGAGATATAGTTACGATGATTGGACCTGGGGTGTTGATTTTGGGGTTAATTACAAAAAATAAGTTCATACATTATTTATCCAGTTGGTGGGGATAAATATGCTCTGGTTTTATCCCCCCAACCCCCCTTTGAAAGGGGGGCTATTCTCTATTTTGGTACAAAAAGTGTATTAAATTACTTTTTG
>JADQBC010000080.1 GCA_016903655.1 Gomphosphaeria aponina SAG 52.96 = DSM 107014 | reverse complement strand
TATTTCCTGAAAAATACCTCAGATTTAGAAATTGTGCCCGATAGTATAAGTGAAGTGTCAGAAATTAGACAAGCATTAAATATAGCGGAAAGAGCGAGTTTACGTCCAGAAGAATTGGATGAAGTACAAAATCGAGAACTGTTTATTACAAGTTATGAGGGAGCAATAGTGAGAGCAAAAGAGGAAGCAAGGGAAAAGGGCCGCGAAGAAGGACTCAAAGAAGGACTCAAAGAAGGACTCAAAGAAGGACTCAAAGAAGGACAAGTTCAGTTGATACTGCGTTTGTTATCACGGAGGTTTGGTACAATTTCTTCAGGGTTATCCTCCTCAATTGAAAGTTTATCATCTGAGCAATTATCTGTTTTGGGAGAAGCTATTTTTGAGTTGGATAGTTTAGAAAAGGTGGCAGAGTTTTTGCGGAATAATTAATAGCTATTAGCAGTTATCAATTATCAATTATCAATTCAACGCTGAGAAAGGTATTGGAGAAGTTTTTGCTTTCCAGTTTCATCCAATTGTTGCCAAATAACATGATAAGCAGTCAGGCGCATTTGACCAGTTTCGTTTTCCAGAATCCGCACTGCAATTGCAAATCCTTCATCTCCATATTTCATGGCAGAGCAAAGAGCATCAGACAAAGCTGCAAGCTTGAGTTGCTGAGAATTAACTGATTCATGGCTCATATTTCAATGGAGAGAGCAACTAAACGAGCTTTAACCATACACTGGCTTAATTCTCGCACTAAACGTTGTGCTTGGTGTTGATAGAGAGGGGTTGACAAAATGTCAGGAAGATGATTCATTAATTCTCTAGCTGTATTCAGGTCACATCCAGAAATGCGGGAGATGATGTTTGCTCCTTCAAAAAGGGCATCTGAAGTTAGTGCGGCTTCAATCCGTACCTGCCAACATTTATTAATTAGGTTGAGGTTGCCTTCTTCCACCCTTCGGAGTCCGTTAATGGTAGCTAAGACTACTAGGCGATCGCCTACTGCTAATTTTAAATCATCGGAGGGCATCAAAGTGGAAGCGAAGGAAGGTTTTTGATGCAGTATTACCACCACTCCGTAACCATAAGCCACTTCAGCTATTAGCAACCCATTGAGAGTATCTTCAGTTTCTAGCTCATATTCTGTCACTAAAATAGTTTGATTATTCAAGCGAAACAAATCAATAATATTTTCCCCAAATGCTGCCGCTGCGAAAGCTTCAGCCGCCACTGCATAAACCCCTAAAATCTGAGCATTGGGTAATAACTGAGTCCAATTATTGCTCAAATTCTGTCCATAAGTCCGCAAAATTAAATTACTATTGGGATTAATTTCCCTAGTCATTAAAGCGATTTCCAGATTGAGTATTTCATCATCTGTTAAAACTACCACACTTTTAGCAGTAGCCAAATTAGCCTTGGGCAAACTGTCCTTCAAATTCCCTACAATTAATGGCATTTGTGGCAAAAAACTTCTGTCAAAATCCAGAGCTAAACTAATCCCAACTATAGCTTGTTTAAACTCTTGCAATAAAGTAGCCACTTGCTTACCAATTCTCCCCAAGCCAACAATTACCACATGGTTATTTTGGGGAGTTGGCGGGCGACGTTTTACAAATTGAAATTTAGAGGATAACAAGGCTTCTGTTAGTAAAGCGTATAGCACTCCCACAAACACTGTCCCCACCACCGTAAGTTCTAAAGCAAACAATTGTAACCACCAAGGAATAGTAGTTATGGGTTCAAATTCCCCAAATAAATCGGAATAGCCTCCTAATAAAAGAATGGCAGTAGCAGAAAAAGCAGAAAACCAAGTTGTTTCTGGATAGTACCATTTTAATAAAATTGTGCCAATGAGCAATAGCACCAAAACAATGATGCCAGAAAAAAAAGCTACTCGTCTAATTTGCTGTTGGAAACTTAACTGTAAAAAGCTATTTGTAAAATTTTTAACATTCAGCCAGAAACCGACAATAATTTTACCGAATGATTTTCTTTCGCGCCGAGATGTTTGCCTGTGATTAAGATCAGGAGAAAAGCGATCTGTTGCTTCGATATAAATGATAGTATCTCCATGTATTATTTTTGTATCTGGATTCCATTGATGTAAGGAGGGGAGATTACTTGAACTGTGGAGATGAGCTAATATTCTGCGCTTGCGACTATTAAGATCATAGAGGAAACGATTGCACCAGGAATCTCCTGATTTAATCAAACGCTGACCAACCATTAGCAATTTTCCATCTAATTTAAAAAGTCCTAAAACTTCAGTACCAAGAGCAGCAAGAGCAAAGGCAGTAGCAGGGAGTTGATTGGGATCAAAGGCGATAAAATTACCTAATTGTTCACTTAAAAGTCGATTCAGATTTTCTTTAGTCGAACGCACTACAATCCGAGTGCGGGGGTTAAGTTGCCGCACTGCTAAAGCTGTTTCTGCGTTTACTTGTTCATTACTGGTAACTAATAAAGCGGCACGACAACGCTCAATTTTAGCTTGCAAAAGAATAGAATTTTGGCGACAATCTCCAATAATTAAATCTTCTAATAAATTAGGTAAGTCAGGGATTTCCCAGTTTTGTGGTTGTACTTGTTCAATAGCGATCGCCTTTACTCCAAATTCTCTCAGAGCCACTACGCAATTTTGACCATTACTCCCAAGACCACAAACTAAAAATCTGTCTAGTTTCGGTTGTTGATAATTCTGCGGCTGATTAATTTCCAGTCTTTCCATGATTATTTCTCTTGGAGCTTCAGATTTGTTTTCTTCTATTTACTCAACCTCTGGCTCAAATTTTATGATGCTCAACGCCACATTCAATTATCAGTTGATGGTTAATTGTTGATAGTTTCTAGTTTCTAGTTTATGAGCCCCTATCCATCAACTAGAAACTATCAACTATCAAGCAGTTCTTGTTTTGACTTATCCAACTTTTCCCAAAGATCCTTAATTTTGTTGTAAGCTTCTACAGGAGATATTTTCCCATTGGCTTCCAAACCACAGATCAAAGCCACCCTTTGCCCAAACTCCTGAATATTAGCATTTAATACTAAATTTTGCGGTGTAAAATCCCCTCGATATTTAGCAATGGGATACAAAAAACTTTCCTTGCTATTTTTATCTTCATCCACCATATATTTTTTCCTATTATTTAGGGATATCGATTGTTTTCCACCCCATTACTTTCTTCCCTACCCGAAAAATGAAAGATTGGGGTAATCCTAATTGTTCTGCCGCCATAATTAACAGATCAGTTTGAGCTTTAGTTGCTTCGAGTTTACCTGGACAACATTTAAAATCCAGACTGATTACAGTATAACAGCCCCAGGGTTCGCGCAGCACTTGACAATTAGCAGGAAGACACATTGCCAGGGAGCTAAATTTTTGCAGGGCTACCTTTTCAAATTCAGCACTTGTATAATTGGAAGGGGTGTGTTTATCAAGCATAATTTTATTCTCCTTTCTGAGATGAAGAGTTTTTTCCCTACCATACCACCTTTAAATCAGTTAACAATTATTACATTGAAGACCAGAGGTCTTCAATGTAATAATTAATCACTTATCACTTATCAGTTATAGCAATCCATTAGGAATTGTAGTAAATAAATTTTACATTTTATTACCAAATAAATCTTGGAAGCTATAACTGTTAAATTAACACTTCTAACACCTTGATTATCAATTTTTAGATGATTTTAACAATTGGTGTAAAGTAGATAACATTATTGCTGTTGATGATAAATTTCCTCTGCTACCCGTTTGAGTCGTCGTAACTGGGCTTTCATATCATTTTTGGTAAAAGTAGCAGCAAAATTGTTGAAACCCCAACTAACTAGGGGGTTAGGTATGGCAAACTCAAAACAGTTGACTAGGTGAGTTCCTTCCGAAGTCGGTTGACATTCCCAGCGATCGCATCCTTGGAAAAATCCCTCAAACTCCCAAACGATCAAACCTGGTTCTCGCGATCGCACCACACTATTGAGGGTAGGTTCTAACACAGGTATTTTAATAATAAACCGACTGCGACCGCCAATCTCAGTATTCCATGCTCCAATGGGTTCACACCGTAGCATGGGATTTAGCCAGCGGTGCATCAAAACCCGATCCGTTATACATTTTTCAACCACAATAGCACTTGCTTTAATTTCAATTGATTGGGCAAAAATTTGACGCATTGACATGGTAGTTTCTTAATTGAAATTATTTATATAACTTAATTATTTAAGTAGTCTAAAGAGGCAAAATCCCAAAGCTTAAAAAAAGAGGAAAAACCGAGAGAAAAATTATTGTTAAACTAAGCTAACTAACGGTATGGTTGCTTTTAAAGTGATAACCTGGTATATTCTAGGCAAAAAAAGGAAAATCAGCAAATGACACACTTAATAAGCGAGCTAGAAATTCCCTTGATTTTGGGACAAGCAGGAGTTACTGGATTAATAGATCAAGTAACTGGCGGTGCTTTGCAGCTAGTAAAAGGAATCTTGATTCTTTTAGCTGGCTGGATTATCGCCAATGTCGCCAAAGGGATAACCAAGAAACTGCTCGAACAAACCAGTATAGATAACAAAATTGCTTCCTGGGTAACAGGAAGACAAGATGACCAGTCAATACCAGTAGAAAAGTGGGTAGCCGAAGCAGTATTCTGGCTCATCTTACTTTTAGCGTTTATTGGCTTTTTAAATGTTCTGCAATTAGAAGGGGTTTCCCAACCTCTCAACGCCGCACTGTCACAAATAACCACCTTCTTGCCAAAACTGGCGGGAGCGTTGCTGTTATTGGGATTAGCTTGGGTACTAGCCACCGTGAGCAAAACCATAGTGACAAGGGTTTTGGGCAATTTGCGCCTCGATGAGCGTTTGGGCCAAGAAGTAGGGCAAAACCAAAATACCCTGACAGAAACTCTGGGTAATGCCATTTACTGGTTTATCTTCTTATTCTTCTTGCCATCTATCCTGAGTACCCTGGATTTACGAGGTAGTCTCGGACCAGTGGAAAAATTGCTCAATGATATTTTGGCAACTTTGCCCAATATTTTGGCGGCGGTAGTGATTGGGTCAGTAGGCTGGTTTGTGGCTAACATCATCAAAAGAGTGGTGACTAATCTCTTGGCTGCTACTGGGGTGGATCGGATTGGGGAAAGATTTGGCTTGTCTCCTACAAGTCAACGTCAATCTCTTTCTCAGATTTTGGGCGCAATTGTCTATCTGTTGGTGTTGATTCCGTTTGCCATTACAGCTCTGGAAGCTTTGAAAATTCAAGCGATTTCAGTGCCGGCAGCGGTAATGCTCGGTCAGATCCTCAATTTGCTCCCGAAATTATTCGCAGCAGCGGTGATCCTTACTCTGGCCTATGTTGGTGGACAATATCTCTCAGAATTAGTTACCAGTATTCTCACAGGACTTGGGTTTAACAATCTTTTTGCTTGGTTGGGGATATCTTCTCCCACTGCTTATACTGCTGAACCAACAATTCCAGGGCCTGAAACTGGAGCAAAAACAGTTCTTCAACCTTCCATAACTACAAAACGTACGCCTTCAGAAATTGCAGGGCTGATTGTTTTGGTGGCAATTATGCTGGTTGCTAGTCTCACGGCTGTTGATATTCTCCAAATTCAAGCTCTGAGAACACTGGTAGGGGTTATTCTTTTAATTGCTGGTAAAGTGTTTGTGGGTTTGATCGTCTTTGCGATCGGTCTTTATCTCGCAAATATGGCCTTCAATTTGATTAGTAGTTCGGGTACGGGAAATTCCCACTTTTTGGGCCAAGCTGCTCGCATTGCGATTATCACTTTAGTGGGAGCTATGGCTTTACAACAAATGGGCATTGCTCCTGATATTGTTAACCTCGCTTTTGGTTTACTTCTGGGTGGCATTGCTGTGGCGATCGCTCTGGCTTTCGGTTTGGGTGGCAGAGAGGTTGCTAACGAACAGTTACGCGAATGGTTGGCTCACTTTAAAAATAAACAGTAATCACCCTCCATTCTCTCTTTAGTCATTAGTCTTTAGTCCTTATTTGTTGACTAATGACTAATGACTATCAACTATTAACAATTAACAATTAACCAAATAAAATTGAAAAACTATGACTAATACTAATCCCCCTGAACCTCCTTCTCGGAAAAAGAAACTAGATTCTGATGAATTAATTGCCATTGCTATAGCTTTTCTCACTATTGGTGGCATCTTATTTGGAGTTTTGACCAATAAAAATAAATTTGGTTTGGATACAACGACTTTATTTGGACAAACATCAAATGTTGAACAAACAGCAGAAAGTAATATAGCAGATAGATTATTGGCAGATTCAGAACCAACGACAGAATATCAACCTTCACAGGAGTCACCACCTCCTGCAGAAATTAGAAAACCGATTGAGAAAACTGAAAAGTCAACCGCAGTCATACCGACTATTCCTGTACCAGTTCCTGTACCAGTTCCTACCCCAACTCCAACTCCTACTCCTACTCCTACCCCAACTCCTACCCCAACTCCAGAGGTGGAAACAACTCCGCCAACTCCAACTCCAGAGGTAGAAGCAACTCCGCCAACTCCAACTCCAGAGGTAGCAATTGCTGGATTTAAAGATGTTCCTGAAGATTTCTGGGCATATCCTTTTATTGAAGGCTTGAGAAAAGAAGGAGTATTCCCAGAAGAGGAGTTGGGTGAGACTTTTGCACCAGATCAACCCATCACTAGGGGCGATATGGCAGCTTTAATCAAAAAAGCTTTTCAGGAACCACCTACAGAAAGTCCTAAAGAATTTGAGGATGTATCTGAGAGTGATCCAGTTGCCTCAGATGTTGATGCAGCAATTACTCGTGGGTTTATGAAGGGATATTCTGAAGGTGAGTTTCGTCCAGAGGAAACTATCCCCCGTTATCAAGTTTTAGTAGCTCTGGCTACAGGTTTAAAGCTTTTGCCCAGTAAAGAGCCTAATGAAATTTTGGCTTATTATACAGATAGTGACCAATTGCCTGATTGGGCAGTGGAACAGGTAGCAGCAGCTACAGAAAGTGACTTAGTTGTTAATTATCCAGAATTAACTTCTCTTCATCCTGAGCAACCTGCAACTCGTGCGGAAGTGGCGGCTATGATTTATCAAG
The DNA here is from genome assembly GCA_016903655.1 of Gomphosphaeria aponina SAG 52.96 = DSM 107014. GTDB lineage: Bacteria > Cyanobacteriota > Cyanobacteriia > Cyanobacteriales > Gomphosphaeriaceae > Gomphosphaeria > Gomphosphaeria aponina. The sequence continues at coordinate 13,565 of JADQBC010000080.1, read as the reverse complement.
CTTTGCATAATTTGGGCAGGGTTGAGGCTGTGTCTTCTGAATATATTGTTTCCGAACAGGAAACTATGCCTTCTGAGGAAACAACTTCCGAAGAAGAAACTATGGAAGATGAAACAACTTCCGAAGAAGAAACTATGGAAGATGAAACAACTTCCGAAGAAGAAACTATGGAAGATGAAACAACTTCCGAAGAAGAAACTATGGAAGAGGAAACAACTTCCGAAGAAGAAACTATGGAAGAGGAAACAACTTCCGAAGAAGAAACTATGGAAGATGAAACAACTTCCGAAGAAGAAACTATGGAAGATGAAATTATCCCAGAGATAGAAATTATGCCAGAAGGGGAAATTATGCCAGAAGGGGAAATTATGCCAGAAGGGGAAATTATGCCAGAAGGGGAAATTATGCCGCAAGATGACACTAATTCAGAGGTGGAAAAAAGAATGGAAACGGAAACTATACCAGAGACAGAAAATACTCCCCCTGCGGAGCAGTAATATCATGGTTGATGGTGGATGGAGAATGAACAATCAACAATCAACCATCAACCATCAACCATTAACAATCAACCATCAACCATTAACAATCAACAATCAACCATTAACTCAAGAGTTTTTGTAACTGCAATTGGAGAGATTGTTCTGAATTAATAACTAAACCACGGAGGTTAGGATTAATTACTGGTTGCTTAGTTTGGGGAAAAAGTAGCCAACGACTACCAGGAGGAAGAGAGTCAATAGTTGAGGGATTTTGGGTTAACCAAATTAGTGGTAAAGAAGGGGGTTGAGCAACATTATCTTCTCCTGGAAACACAGCAGCGAGAGTTTCTAAAACTACTCGATTTCCATGTAATAAACCTGCTCCTGCTGTCCAAAGTTTAACATTAAGTTGAGCGCGACTAGCATAAAAATAGAGGGATGCAGCAGCAATTACAGCCAGCTCGAAAGCTTCTTCTTCCCAGGAGGGAGCACTGTCTAAACAAAGAATAACTTCTTGTCCGCCTGTAATAATTTCCAATTCCCGCACTTGTAAATCCCCAAAACGGGCGCTAGTACGCCAATGAATTAGACGAGTAGGATCGCCAAAACGGTATTGACGGAGAGTTTTAGTGATACCTTCAGTAGCAGCAAGATAGAGGCGATCGCTTTGCAATTTTGTGCTATCTTCTTCTCCAATACTATCAATTAATGGACAATGGGTTAGGGGCAAAACCGTAGGATATACTATGGCTTTGGTGGGAATTTCTCTTGTGCGGCGACACCAACATACTCCTAATGGTGTTCCTGTTCTTAATTCTAATTCATGCCAGTGATAAATGCCACGTTTTTGAGCAGTAGGATAATATGTCCAACGGTGTTTACTTTGCGGGGGAATTGTTTCTATTGCTGTTGTTGTTGGTTGAGAAAGTCCTGAAGGCAGACAATCTTTAATATGAATGAGGGTTTTGGGTTTTGGGGTAGGATTTTCGATTTCTAATTCGATAATTAATTGCTCTCCTGCACTTACTGGTTCAATGGGAAGACGGCGCAGTTTTAAGGGTTTAAGCGATCGCATGGGAATAACTGCACCTAATCCCAAAATTGCCAAAATTACCCCACTTATTACATATAACCATCCTGCCATTGTATTAGTTGCTGCCCCAAAAAAACAAATTGCTATTACTCCCAGTAACCAACCTGCAAATGAGGGAGCTACCCATTTCTTTTCTAACCAATGGCTGAATTTATTTGTTTCTTGCATCTTTAATTCCCTATATATAGCAATTAATTTAGTCTTTCTTCCAAAATCCTTTGCATGGTGGATACTGGTACTTGATAAAAGTACTCATGTTTAAATTGTTCTTCGGCAACAGCTTCAATAAATTTTAAAAATCCTACATCTCTTTTATCTGCTAAATTTGCCTTCCAATTAAGTTTAACATAGCCATCATTATCTTCCCAGTTTACTCCCAAGCTCACCAGAGCGATTTTCCCGAAATCTAAAGTGCGATCGCTGATCCCTAATTTATTTTTTAATTGCTCTCTTGTCACTATTTTTCCTGTTCGACTGAGATATTTAGCAATTCCTACTAATTCTTTCCAGACTTCTACTGGTGCTTTTTGAGTTGGCGGTGGATAAACAAGAGCGAGTTTACACTTGGAGGCGATCGCTTGGCGAGATTTTTGTTGCATTTCCTCCCAGTCTGCTGGACATTTTGCCAATAAAATCATGTTTGTTTCAGCTTCTTTGAGCTCATTCCCCCGCCAGTCTATCACCCATTCTTGACTAAAATTATCCTCCTTCAATTCCTCTGTTTCTCCCCTAGTCTTGACAGCAATTAATCTGACTTCATAACGCTTTTCCCTATTATTAAAATCCAACTCTACCATAGCATCACATTCCTGATTTGCTGGCAATTCTTCTTGATAATGTCCCCACCAGATCCCAGGAAAACCCTCACTCACCGAATCATCTACTATGTTAAATGTTGTTCTAATATATTTTATTTTGTTCCCTCTAAAGTCCTGTATATTTTTATGCCAAATATTCTCAAAAGTACAATTTGTAATTAATAATTTTGGGGCAGGATTTCCCATCCCACAGGGTTCAATTAATTTCAGTTCCCGAAATAGTGATTCTCCCAACTCTGATACAGTAACAGTTAAATCTGCTGTAATTATTGGTGGGTTAAAAATTACATTTCCCTTAATTCTTTGCCGTAATTGCTGATTAATTGCTGCCTGAAATAAGGAAATATTCTCTCTGGGCAGACTCAACCCAGCAGCATAGGGATGTCCGCCAAAACGATGGAGTAAATGTGCTTGAGACCTAACTAATTCATAAAGATCAATGTTATTAACAGAACGAGCAGAACCTCTTGCTAAATTACTTATTACTTCTCCCCTAATTAAAGGGGGTTGGGGGGGATATTCACCAGTGCTTAATAAAATAGTAGGACGACCATATTCCTGAGCAATTTGACCAGCAACTAATCCCAAAACTCCAGTTTCCCATTGGGTATCTTCCAAGACAATTACACTGGTAGTAGATAAATCAATTTGAGTCAGTTTCTTTTTAACTTCTTCAGTAACAGACTGTTGTAAAGATTTACGACGAGTATTAGCTAATTCTGTTTCCCCTGCTAACTGTTTGCACCGTGGCACATCGTTACTGGTGAGTAATTCAACACAGAAACTAGCATCCCCTTGAATGCGACTAACAGCATTAATACGCGGCCCAATGCCAAAAGAAATATCTGTAGGGCGATCGCCATTTTTTTGACAAAGGTCTAATAAAAATTTTACTCCTGGACGGTTGGTTTTTTGTAGCTGTTCAATCCCTTTTTGGGCTAAATAACGACAATCCCCTTTTAACTCTACTAAATCTGCAATTAAACCGATCGCTACTAAATCTAATAATTCTGCTAATGGTTGTTGGGGAATAGTCGGAAAAGTTGTATATAGTGCCTCTATCAATTTATAAGCTACAGCAACTCCAGACAGATGAAATAGAGGATGATTTTCCCCAAAATAACGCGGATTTAAAATTGCCACTACTTCTGGTCTTTCCTCTAAAAGAGTATGATGGTCAGTGATAATAATATCTATTCCTAATTTTTTGGCAGATTCAATTTCCGTTAAATTAGTACTCCCTGTATCGCAAGTAACAATTAATTTAGTTCCCCCTGCTGCCAATTGCTCAATTCCTGGGCAATTTAGACCATGAGATTCTGTCAGCCGATTCGGAATGTAATAACTTAAGTTTTTTTCTGGATTCAAAAACTGTCCTAATCCTGAATATAGCACGCTAGTTGCAGTAATTCCATCAGCATCAAAATCCCCCCAAATTGCAACTTTTTCCCCAGTTTCCCAAGCTTTTTGCAGTCGGTTAATAGCCCATTTTATTTCTTGTCCAAAAGCAAAGCAACTGGTAGGTTGATACTCATCTGGATTGAGAAAACCAGGTAATATTTCTGGTTTTTTTATTCCCCTTTGCCACAACAATTGAGCAGCATAAATTCCCTGGGAAGCTGGGGTATAGGGTTTAACAGCTTCAATCAACCATTGAGGTACTTGGTTTTTTTTTACTAATTGCCATTCAGGTTGGAACATAATTGATAGCTTCAAATTCTGATAACTTTATTATAATCAATTTTAGTAGGGCTTTATCACTTATTTTAAATGGGAGGCTAAAATTATGTCATCGACATTATATGAAGCTGATTATTATCTATGGGTTGAACAAACAGCACAAAAATTGCGAGAAGGGAGATTTGATGATGTAGATTGGTACAATTTAATAGAAGAGATAGAAGACATGGGGAAAAGTCAGAAACGCGCATTAGAAAGTCTTTTAACCCGTCTTCTAGAACATCTTCTCAAGTTATCTTATTGGGAATCTGAAAAAGATAGATCAGGGAATCACTGGGCTGCTGAAATTGTTAATTTCCGTTATCTAATTAACAAGCGAATTAAAGAATCTCCCAGTTTAAAACCAGGGCTAGAATCTATGTACGCTGAGATTTTTCCCATAGCTGTTAAATCAGTGTCTAAATTATTTTCTTTACCAGCAGATGCTCATATTTCTTTAGAGCAAACTTTAGATGAAAATTGGTTTCCTGATCATTAATCTATCAAAAAAATATTTTTGTTAAGATTTGAGAGAGAAAGCGATCGCCCTTGGGACTTAAAAAGCGATCGCTCTTTTTTTATTTTATTACTTCCTGTTCTGCACGATTTAACATATTTTCCTGTAAATTTTCATCATGCTTCCGTTCTTGAGCCATTAATTCCCTGGCTTTTTCTTCAATCTCATTGGTTGTTTCCACTTCTTGTTCTGCACGATTTAACATATTTTCATGTAAGTTTTCATCATGCTTCCGTTCTTGAGCCATTAATTGACGGGCTAGATCCTGGGTACTCATAGAAATTGCTCCAATTGGGGTTATTCTTATAGTTTGACACAATTGGCGCTGAAATGTAGCTTTAACTACAGAAAAATTAATAAAAATACTCATTCAGTTTGTAACTGGATAGATTACTTAAAAATAAAACTAATTGAATTATGAAAGCGAGATAGCTTGAGGGGGTTATTTTTTTGTTTATATCTAACTCAGATGCCCATTAAGTGCTAAAATCAAAGCTCATTGGTGGGATTTGAGATTATGTTAGTAAAATAATGACTACTAAGCAGAATGTAAAAGTTTTGTCAAAAAAAAGAGACAGAGAAATAAGGAATAAAAGTTCGGTAGTCACCAATGATCAGACTAACATAATTAGATACAATAAACAGAATAAGTACTGTGAAGCGAAGCTCATTGAGCCAATCTAGATACTGGAGAAAGAATCTGCACTATGGGAAGAGTAGTGGGCATAGACCTGGGGACAACCAATTCAGTGGTAGCCGTGATGGAAGGGGGAAAACCACTGGTAATAGCCAATTCTGAAGGAATGCGGACAACCCCATCAGTAGTAGGCTTTAATAAAGATCAAGAACTGGTGGTAGGGCAATTAGCCCGCAGACAAGCAGTTCTCAATCCGAAAAACACTTTTTATGGGATAAAACGCTTTATGGGGCGCAGATATAATGAACTGCAACCAGAATCAAAGCGGGTGGCATACACGATCAGCAGGGATGAAACTGGTAATATAAAAGTCCGCTGTCCCCGTCTGCGTAAAGAATTTGCTCCAGAAGAAATCTCAGCAATGATTTTGCGGAAACTAGCAGAAGAAGCTAGTCGCTATTTGGGGGAGGAAATAACGGGAGCAGTAATTACGGTCCCTGCCTATTTTAATGATTCTCAACGACAAGCAACCAGAGATGCAGGACGCATTGCAGGGTTGGAAGTGATGCGGATTCTCAATGAACCAACGGCTGCAGCTTTAGCCTATGGTTTAGAACAGGGAGGAAATAGTACGATTCTAGTATTTGACTTGGGTGGTGGAACTTTTGATGTGTCGATTTTGGATGTAGGAGATGGAGTGTTTGAGGTACGGGCAACCAGTGGGGATACCCAGTTAGGGGGAAATGATTTTGATAAAAGGATAGTTGACTGGTTGGCGAATGAGTTTCAGGAAAAAGAAGGGGTGGATTTAAGAAGCGATCGCCAAGCACTTCAACGTCTGATGGAAGCGGCGGAAAAGGCAAAAATAGAACTTTCTGGGGTGAGTGTCACAGAAATAAATCTCCCTTTTATTACCGCTACTCAAGATGGCCCAAAACATATCGAAACAAAATTAACTCGCGAAAAGTTTGAAGAATTATCAGGGGATTTGGTGAGTCGCTTACGTCGTCCTCTCAGAAGGGCGCTCGCTGATGCGGGTATTAGCCCAGTGCAAATTGATGAGGTAGTTCTAGTCGGTGGCGCAACGAGAATGCCAATGGTACAGGGTCTAGTACGGAGCTTTATTGATCGCAAACCGAATCAAAATGTTAACCCAGATGAAGTGGTGGCTGTGGGAGCGGCAATTCAAGCAGGTATTCTCGCAGGTGAGGTAACGGATGTTCTACTGTTGGATGTTACTCCCCTTTCTATCGGGTTGGAAACTATTGGCGGGGTGATGAAAAAGCTGATTCCGCGCAATACTACTATTCCTGTAAGGCGATCGGATATTTTCTCCACTTCGGAAAATAACCAAACGATGGTGGAAATTCATATCCTTCAGGGGGAACGGGAAATGGCGACGGATAATAAATCTTTGGGTCGGTTTAAACTTACGGGTATTCCCCCAGCTCCGCGAGGTGTCCCCCAAATTCAAGTGTCTCTCGATATTGATGCTAATGGCATTCTGCAAGTAACTGCTAGAGATAAAACTACAGCTCGAGAACAAAGTATCATTGTTCAAGGGGCTTCTACTTTGAGTGACTATGAAATTAAGCGGATGATGGCAGAAGCGGCTGAGTTTGCAACCGAAGATCGGGAACGGCGCGAAAAAGTGGAAAAACGTAACCGCGCTCGAGCTTTGGCAGATCAAGCTCAAAGAAGACTCAAAGAAGTGACTCTGGATTTTGGTAGCCAGTTTACTAGCTATTATCGTCGCAATATGGAAGCTCTGGCTCAGGAAATTTACGCGAGTTTAGAACGAGATGATGATCGTTCCCTCGATCGCGCTCAAGCAGATCTTCAGGATGCTCTCTATGAACTAAATCGAGAGGTGCGTCTGCAATATGAAGATGAGGAGGATGAGGGGATTTTTGCCTCTCTCCGTCGGACTTTTACAGGGAATGATGAGGATGATCGTCCCTCTTCTTCGAGAAAACCTGTTTATCGCAATGACTATCGTCTCAATGACTATGGGGACAGAAGCAAGCGGGATGAGTATAATGAAAGAGAAAATCCTAGGGTAAGCTCTCGGAAATATCCCCCTACACCTAGGGATGACCGCTACTCAAGTCGGAGTCGCTCCCGCAATATTCCCTCTGAAAATGATTGGGATGAAAATGATGATGATTGGTTCTAGTCAAGATAATTGTTAGTTGTTTATGGTTAATTGTTCATGGTTAATGGTCTTCCATGACTTCTGCAACAATTAACAATTAACAATTAACGATTAACGATTAACAATTAACAATTAACTGAAACTGATGTACAACCTGGGGACAAAAAACTACTATGAAATTTTGGAGGTTGCTAAAGATGCCTCCAGTGATGAGATTAAAAAGGCATTTCGGCAACTAGCCTTTAAGTATCATCCTGATCGTAATCCAGGAGATAAAACAGCAGAAGATAAGTTTAAGGAGATTAATGAAGGATACCGTATTCTTAGTGATGCAAGTCAGCGCCAGGAATATGATAGGTCTCTGGGAATTTCTCGCCGCGGGCGGGGGAATAATGGCGCTGCTGATTTGAATTTTCAACAAATTTTTAATAAAATTCCTAAAGCAGAAAATATTAAGACTAAATCTCAGCGCGCTCCCATCAATTCTTCTGCATATTATGAACAAACAAGAATAAAAACTCCAAAAACTACCTCCCCTTCTCGTCGGGATGTGGAAGCAAGGTTAACTATACCTTTAGAAAAAGCATATCTTGGAGGTAGAGATCGGATCCGTTTGCAAGATGGTCGCTCAATTGAAGTAGATATGCCTCCAGGAATGACTGATGGTCAGAAAATTCGTCTGAAGGGTCAAGGTATTGCAGGTGGGGATCTCTATTTGGAAATTACTATTTCTCCTCATGCTTGGTTTGAAATTCAAGGCTATGATATTTACTGTCAAATACCTATAACTCCCACAGAAGCAGTGCTGGGTGGGGCGGTGGAAGTGCCTACCATTGATGGATTAGTGAAGATGAATGTACCACAAGGAGTGCGCTCGGGTCAACGCCTCCGTCTCGCAAATAAAGGTTATCCTAATGGTGAAGGCGATCGCGGTGATCAATTGGTGGAAATTCAAATTATTAGTCCTAAAGAAATTAGTCAGGAAGAACGGGAATTATATGAAAAAATTCGCCAATTGGAACAGTTTAATCCTCGTCAGAGTTTGTTCAGGATTTAACTTAATAGTAAATATCACAATCAGGCAAAATGGCAAAGATGATGTTTCCCCAGACAATCTCGTTTAAAGGAGATTGTCTGCGGAAATTGTCCCTTACAACTCTTTCTGGGAGAGAGAAGTTTTAAATATTAAACAGATTTTCTCAAAGTAATTTAAATGGAAAGCAATATCCCCCGATGGGGGATGTTAAAATAGAAAGCCAGAGAGAAAAAACAACTCAAAGGAGTCTCAATGGTAGTAACAGCAGAAAAAACCCCAGACATCAACCAAATAGCCCCAGGGAAAGACCGAGTTGCCGTATTACTTATGGGGTATGGAGAAGTAGAAAGCTATGAAGAATTTGCCAACTACAATGAACAAGCATTAAATCTGTTAACAGCCAAATTTGCACCCGTACCTACCTGGATCTATCCCCCCCTAGCCAAAATCCTGGCGATGTTTGACAGGCACGAATGGAGTCACCAGCATCATAACTTTATTTCCCCCCATAATAAAATATTTGAAGGGCAGCGGGCGGGCATAGAAAAAGAATTAAAAGAGAAATGGGGCGATCGCCTTCAAGTTTTCAAAGCTTATAACTTCTGTCAACCCTTTCTGCCTGAACAGGTTTTAGCCGAAATTAAATCAGAAGGATTTGATAAACTACTAATCTACCCCTTGCTAGTAGTAGATTCTATTTTTACCAGTGGGATAGCCGTAGAACAAGTAAACCATGCCCTCACTAAATTAGCAGATGGTGAGGAGCATTGGTTGAAAGGTACTCGTTACATCCCCTCATTCTACAATGAACCAGCCTATATCAAATTGATGGCCAAGTTAGTAGAAGAAAAAATCGCTAGTGAGTTAGCCGCTAACTATCTTCCTTCCCAAATTGGCATAGTATTAATGAATCATGGTTGTCCTCACAAGGCAAAAGGTTTCACTTCTGGTATTGATGAAAGTCAAGCCATGTATGAATTAGTCAGGGAAGAATTAATTAACAAATATCCTCTAATTTCTGTAGGTTGGCTTAACCATGACACTCCTTTAATTGAATGGACACAGCCCAATGCAGAATTAGCTGCCAAAAACCTCATAGAATTGGGTGCCAAAGTCATAATCATGATGCCCATTGGTTTTGCTACGGAAAACCACGAAACTTTGCTGGATGTTCACCATATTATCCATCATTTAGAACATAAAAACTCTGATGTAGCTTTTGTGCAAATGCCCTGTGTGAATGATTTACCAGAATTTCTGAAAATGGCAGCAGACTGGGCTAATCCTCACATCGAGGCGTTATTATCAGAAACAGGGGTAACAGTTACACCTGCAACTGGTCATCACCACCATCACCACCACTAATAAGGGTTGATGGTTAATTGTTGATAGGTGATTTTTAACTATTAACCATTAACCATTAACCATCTAAGGATGAATGGAACCATCTGGCATAATTGTTTCAGTGAAGTTAACCCGACTCAAATTACTACCTCGGAGGCTAGCTTTTTGCAAATCGGCGCTTCTCAGATAAATATCAATCATTTTTGCCCCTCGAAGATTAACATCAATCATATTCGTCAAGTGCATTCGTGCATAACTTAAATCAGCACCTTTGAGACTAACACCACTGAGATTAGCACCACTGAGATTGGCTGAACCCAAATTAACCCCACTAGAAAGATTTACTGTGTCTAGAGTAAACTCAGAGATGGTAATCCGACTGATACTCATTTCTCGAATAACTGCACCAGTAAGATTTGCACTGCGTAAATTTGCCTTATGTAAATTAGCACCTTCAAGTACACTATTCTCCAAGTCAGCATTCCGCAAGATACTTTCACTCAGATCTGCTTTATTGAGTATAGCACCACTCAAATCTGCACCATTGAGATCTGCTTCAACTAAATCAGCGCGATTGAGATTAGAACCACTTAGGTCAACACCACTTAAATTTGCCCCGCTGAGATCTGCTCGACTTAAATTAGCCCCACTTAAATTAGCCCCACTCAGATTAGCACCAGTGAGATTAGCTGCTGATAAATTTGTATTTGCTAAAACAGTTTTGCTGAGGTTAGCATAACTGAGATCGACTCCGACTAGAACTGCTCCGTCAAAGTTGACCCAGCTTAGGTCGGCATGACTGAGATATGCACCAGTTAAGTTTACTCCCATTAATTTAGCGCCAATTAATCTAGCATTAATTAGGTTGGCTCGTTCAAGGTTAGCTCCGCTCAAGTTGATCCCACTCAGATCTGCCCAATCTAGATCAGTTCGACTCAAATTAGCCTCACTCAAATTGATTTGAATGAGAATCGCTCGCGACAAGTCGAAACGACTAAAATCTCGTTGTCCTGTTGCATAATTTCTGAGCAGTTCATCAGCATTCATTTCGGTTATCTGTTAATGGTTCATTGTTAATCGTTGATGGTTCATTGTTGATGGTTTATTGTTAATCGTTATGGACGACAATTAACAATTAACAATAAGTAGGTAGGCAAAATTATTTATCCAATTTCTGTAGGGGCGGGTTTAGGGAACACCTATGTTGCACAACAAAAATTGATGGTTCAAAACCCGCCCTCACCCCTGTAATTAATTTTGTCTAATTACTTAAAGTAAGGTTAGGTAGAGGCTAATTGACTAGACCAATGGAGATAGGGTAAACAGAGGGCTGTTTTCCGAATTTGCGGCTCATAATTTATGAGTTGTCCGCAACTATCCCAAGTTCCTGTGAGGAGCATTTGTCTTGCTCCTTCCCCCAGGGTTACAGCAAAACTCAACTCTCCACAAAGAATTTCCATTGCTGCTAAATCAAGACTCATAGGCGTTTGGGGATTTTCTTTTAATGTTTTCTGTAATTGCTGTACTGTTTCTGGGGTAGCGGTGACGCAAGGAATGCCCATTGCTAGACAATTACCAAAGAAAATTTCTGCAAAACTTTCTCCTACTATAGCTTCAATTCCCCATTTAACTAAAGCTTGGGGGGCGTGTTCTCTCGAAGAACCACAGCCAAAATTGCCATTAACTACAAGAATTTTGGCATTTTTGTACTCAGGTAAATCAAAGGGATGTTTTCCCCCTGTTTGTGTTCGATCATCGGCAAAAACCTGTTCTCCTAAACCATCAAAGGTTACACAGCGCAAATACCGAGCAGGAATAATCCGATCTGTATCGATATCATTCCCTACCAGGGGGATTCCCCGGCCGCTGATTAATTTTGCTTCACTCATTTTTAGTTCAACTCCCGCACATCTGAAACTTCACCATTTACTGCAGCAGCTACTACCATGGCTGGACTCATCAGTAGAGTACGTCCTGTAGCTGAACCTTGACGACCTTTAAAATTTCTGTTGGAGGAGGAAGCACTTATTTGATTCCCTTGAAGTTTATCAGGATTCATTGCTAAACACATAGAACAACCTGGTTCGCGCCATTCAAACCCTGCTTGCAAAAAGATTTGATCTAGTCCTTCTGCCTCTGCTTCGAGTTTCACTCGTTCTGAACCTGGCACGACAAAAGCTTTCACTCCTGGGGCTACGTGCTTTCCCTGGGCAAATTTTGCCGCTTCCCGTAAGTCCGTGATGCGTCCATTGGTGCAGCTACCAATGAAACATACATCTACTTTTGTGCCTTTGATGGGTTTTCCTGGGGTTAACTGCATATAACTGTAGGCTTCTTGGGCGATCGCTTTTTCACTTGCTGGCAGACTTTCGGCTGTTGGAATTGTTTCATCTATACTCAGACCTTGACCTGGAGTTATGCCCCAGGTTATTGTGGGGGCAATTTCACTAGCATCAAATGTTACCACATCATCATATTCTGCTTCTCGATCGCTGCGCATACTTTCCCACCAACTTACTGCTTTTTCCCATTCTACTGGTGCAAAATCTCGCCCTTTAAGATAGGCATAAGTTACTTCATCTGGGTTAATATAACCACACCTTGCCCCTCCTTCGATGGACATATTGCACACAGTCATCCGCTCTTCCATGTTCATCTGCTCTAAGGTAGTGCCTGCATATTCATAGGCATAGCCTACACCACCGTTAACTCCAAGAGTACGGATTATGTGTAAAATCACATCTTTGGCATAAACACCAGGTTGTAATTTGCCATTTACTTCAATTTTACGGACTTTTAACTTGGAAAGGGCCAGGGTTTGGGATGCTAGAACATCCCTTACTTGAGAAGTACCAATCCCAAAGGCGATCGCCCCAAATGCTCCATGGGTTGAAGTGTGGGAGTCGCCACAAGCTATGGTCATTCCTGGTTGTGTTAACCCTTGTTCGGGAGCGATTACATGAACTATTCCTTGATTCCCCGAACCCACATTATAGAATCTAATGCCATAGTCTTGGGCATTTTTTTCTAATGCTTGAATCATTTCTTCTGCCAAACTATCCACAAAAGGACGAGCTTGGTTTTCTGTTGGGACAATGTGATCTACAGTTGCTACTGTTCTTTCGGGGAAAAGTACTTTAAGATTTCTTTCCCGCAACATCCCGAATGCTTGAGGGCTGGTTACTTCGTGGATTAAATGCAGACCGATGAATAATTGGGTCTGTCCAGAAGGCAATATTCCTACGGTATGTAATTCCCAAACTTTATCAAATAGCGTTCCTTTACTCATTTAAGTTTAAACAGGCGTTTTCCGATTAGCTCTTCTATTCTATTCTATTATGTTTCATTCAAGAGCTAATTTGTCATCAGGTAATGGTTTAGTTTCAAAGCCTAAGTGGTCGCACTTTCATTAGCAGAAGCGCGATCGGCCTATAGCAGAAGGCAGAAGGAAAACCCTTACTATAGACCTTTTGCGAAACCGTAAAAAACCCCACCCCAACCCTCCCCGCAGGTTCGGGTCCGGAGCCCTACATTCCAAGCATTTCTCCCCCCCGAGCCCGCGGGGGGGTAGGGGGGGGTTAACACTACTTTCGCAAAAGGTCTTATTATTAAGTTTTAGATTTTGATAATAGACCTCTTGCGAAACCGTAAAAAAACCCCCCCAACCCCCCCTTACTAAGGGGGGGAAAATGCTTATTTTTTCGGTCATCTCCCCCCCTTACCAAGGGGGGGTTGGGGGGGTTAACACTACTTTCGCAAGAGGTCTA
>JADQBC010000014.1 GCA_016903655.1 Gomphosphaeria aponina SAG 52.96 = DSM 107014 | reverse complement strand
GTTGTCTTATCAATGCTTCTTGCGGTGCGCATTTGTGCTTGTCTATAACCTCTCCAATTTTCTTGATGTGAGTCTTGATTTTTTCTTTTGAGGGGGTTATTATGGTTTTGAAGCCTTGCTTACTGTGAGTTTTCCCAACTGGGAATTGTCTTACAGTAAATCCTAGGAAGTCAAAGCCCGTTTTACCTTCGTACTCATCGAGAGTGTGGGTAATTCGGGTTTTAGTTTCCTTAAGCTCCAAACCTATGGACTTCAGCCAGTTTTCTATAATCCGCTTGCTCTCTAGCACTACTTCTAAATCTTTGTGCATAATAACAAAGTCATCTGCATATCGGATTAGTGATAGTGCTTGTTTGTTGTCTCTTTTACTTCCCTTGAGGGTGCAGGCGTAATTCATTAATTCGGTTTCCATGCCGTGAAGAGCGATATTTGCCAGTAGTGGGGATATGACCCCGCCCTGTGGCGTTCCCTCGTCAGTGGGAAACCAATTGCCTTTATCCATTGCTCCCGCTTTAAGCCAGTATTTAATCTGTCTTTTCAGGAGAGGGTATGTATTGAGCTTTGCAAGTAGTTTAGTGTGGTCAATCCTGTCAAAACATTTGGCTATGTCTGCATCTAACACATATTTAGGTTTGTACCTTATGGCGTTAAATATTGCATCTATAGCGTCGTGACACGCCCGTCCTGGTCTGAATCCGTAGGAATTTTCCTCAAAGAGTGCCTCCCATTGCGGTTCAAATGCTAATTTTACTAAGCATTGAAGCGCACGGTCGTGTATGGTTGGTATTCCCAGTCCTCTTTGACTCCCATCGGGTTTTGGTATCCACACGCGTCTTAGGGGTTTAGCTTTCGTCCCAATCTTCAGGTTTTGTACTAACTCAACCCGTTCTTTTGGACTAAGTGCCTTTTTCCCATCAACGCCAGCGGTTTTTTTCCCTTGGTTATCTTGAGTTACTTTCCGCAGGGCCCATAATTTCCCATAGTAAGAAGTTGTCAGTAAACGTTGTAAACTGCGTACTCTTTTTACATCACCACTTTGACTTGCTCTAAATATTCTCTTTTGTAACTTATAAACGGCGAACTCAACTGTTCTCCAGTTGACATCCTTCCATTCACTGCATATACTAGATTGCTCTGTACTCATACTTTCTATTACTACTCAAAACTATTTATTACATATCTCAGTGTGTACGTCTGCTTATCTCAACTATTACGGTTGAGCATTTGCTTCTTACACAATCTTTCCCCAATGTGGCTTGCGCTGGTTACTACTTGAGTACCGACCTACTCAAGAGCCATAAAGGGTTTACTTCGTTCCTTGTATCCTTATTACGCAGTTTTAGGGTCTCTCTCTCCACCGAATCTGTGTGATGCTCTCCAGTTAAGAAATCAAAGTCTTCTGGCACGTTAGATTGTTACCTTTTGGTTGTAGTGGTTAGTCATTTTGCAATGACTTAGACCTAATTTCACTACTTGGTCATAACGATGGTTCTGACGAGAGTTCGTGTTCCTACCCATGACTGCACTGCTTCCAGGGATTCCACATAGGCTTGTAGTTACCTGGTTTTAACCCCGCTTTAGCCTATGAGATACCACCTCAAGTGAGCTTGGGTTATGCTGTCAATCCAAGCACTGGACGGGAGGTTTTGCACCTCCAAGAATACAAAGTTGTCAAGGTTCTGCTCGTTGTGAGCCTTGTCCCTTGCTAGGCATACACTTTTGGAGTTAGACTCCATCATTTTCGCCTAAACGAATCGCACTTTTGTTTCTTAGACATAATTAGCCTTTTTTGTTTCCTAATTACTTATCTAGCCAAATTCCAGTTTTTTTGCTTTTTATAAGGCAGAATCATCACAATGGATAATGAACCATTAACCATCAACCAGGAGTCAAAAATTCTTGATAAGACTTACTCAATTCCTGCACTGCTAAATCATAAAACTGCTTACCATGTTCTGGAGTAGCTAAAGCTGGGTTAGAACCCATTCTCCCATCGGGATAACGAGCGCGGAAGTCAGCAGCACTATAAATAGAAGAACTTGAAGCCACATTTTCTGAGAGAGGTGCTTGTTTAATTGCCTCTGGATAAAGATACTGAGTTAAAGCTACCTCACTTGGAGTAGCATGAGAACCTTCTTGACTTCCATACAACTCTTGAGCTAGCTGATAAACCGAACGACACATAAACCAATTTCCTACTTGACATTTTACCTGAGAAGCATTAGGCAAATTCAAGTTAGCTAAATGATAGTAAGTTTCTGAAAAAGCAGACTTGAGTGTGGCGATGTTACCACCATGACCATTGATCAAGAAAAACTGCGTAAAACCAGATCTAACCAAACAGGTGAGATAATCAAGAATTACCAAGATCATCGTACTGGGACGCAAACTAATAGTACCAGGAAAACCCGTATGGTGTAACGCCATCCCCACATTTATAGTCGGAGCAACCATTGCCTCAGTAACCTTACCAACACCACTGGCGATCGCCTCTGCACAAATCGCATCTGTTCCCATCAAACCAGTGGGCCCATGTTGCTCCGTCGAACCGATGGGGATAATTATTCCCTGGGATTGCTTTAAGTAAGCTTCTACCTCTTGCCAAGTACTTAAGTGTAGCAACATATTATTAACTTCAAAAAAATCACTAAATTTAAAGATTAATTTAAACTTTTTCTTAATAAATTTAACAGATAAAAGCACATTATTTTAATCTATAATAACAGCGAAGAGAAAAATATATTTTTTATGCTAGTCACTGATGCACCTCAAACGAGTTACCAAACAGCTCCATTTACCCCGACTACTCGGATTTTGGTGGTAGAAGATGAAGAACTGATTCAAGAGATGATTGTTACAGCTCTGAAAGAAGAAGATTACGAGGTAATTTATACCAGCGATGGACAAGAAGCGTTAAACATTCTTCAAAGTACTGAAAGTCCAGATTCTGAGTTTCCCTTAGATTTGATTATTCTGGATTTGCTGATCCCCAAGGTCAAAGGTTTAGATCTTTGTCGCTTACTGCGAAATCAAGGAAGTATGGTACCAATTTTGATTCTGAGTTGCTTAAGTAGCGAAGCAGACAGGGTAATTGGGTTAGAAGTAGGCGCAGATGACTACCTCACTAAGCCCTTTAGTATGAAAGAATTGCTAGCTCGTTGTCGTGCAATTTTACGCAGGCAAAGTTATATGAATCCGCCAACAGCAATTAAACAGTTTCGAGATATTACACTTTATCCAAAAGAGTGTCGTGTGATTGTTAGAGGACAAGCAATAAAGCTATCTCCCAAAGAATTACGGTTGCTGGAGCTATTTATGAGTTATCCTCGCCGAGTGTGGTCAAGAGAACAATTAATTGAGCATGTCTGGGGGGCAGAATTTATGGGAGACACAAAAACTGTAGATGTTCATATTCGCTGGTTACGAGAAAAATTAGAAAGAGATGCTAAATATCCAAAATATTTGATTACTGTTCGTGGTTTTGGTTATCGATTAGGCTAATGAAAGCTAGCAAGTTTGTAAGAAAAAGAAAAAATCATAATGACTCGCTGGATTGCTTTTATTCTAGGCTTGACAATAGGAATTGCCATTTATTTCTGGAAAGAAAACCAAAAAAATAGCAAAATAAAAAAGCTACTGAGTTCGTTTTCTCCCAATTTTGACAGGGTAGATTCTTTGCCAATAACTTCTCTAGTACGCAGAGAGTTTACTTATGTATATGAGCAGAGGCAACAGCTAGAAAAAGAACTAGCTATTCTGCAAGATTTGCTCTTCTTTGCACCAATAGCGTATCTACAAGTAGATGAAGAAAATCAACTGTTGTGGTGTAATGAACAGGCAAAACAACTATTAAAAATAGATCGTTGGCAGCCAGGAAAGCAACGCTTACTTCTAGAGTTAGTTCGTTCTTACGAAATCGACCAGCTCATAGAAGAAACCCGTCGCACTCAAGAAAAGCAAATAAAAGAATGGGTGTTTTACATTACAGAAACTCAAAAAACGCGATCGCTTGCTTTAAAAGGGTTTAGCTATCCACTCCCCGCAAAACAAGTAGGTATTTTTCTGGAAAACCGACAACCTTTAGTCGAACTAATACGCGCTCGCGATCAAACTTTCTCTGATTTAGCCCATGAACTCAAAACCCCACTCACAGCGATCGCTCTCGTAGCAGAAGCTTTACAAAATCGACTCCAAAATCCAGAACTGGGTTGGGTAACAAAAATGCTTCAACAAACCCAACGCCTCAGTAACCTAGTCAAAGATTGGTTAGAAATCAGCAAACTCAATGAAAACCCTACCCAACATCTTCATTATCAATCACTCGAACTACAAGAATTAATTCTTGCTAGCTGGGAAACCCTACAACCCATCGCCCAACAAAAAGAAATTACCCTTACCTATTCAGGAGTTGCTCCCATCTCCCTCGAAGCAGACCGAGATCGTCTCACTCAAGTATTTCTTAACTTATTCGACAATAGTATTAAACATAGTCTTCCCCAGGAAGTGATTAATATTGAAGTTCAAGTTAATATAAAAGAAATAATTATCAACATAATTGACTCAGGAAAAGGCTTTTCAGAACCAGATTTACCCCATGTATTTGAAAGACTTTATCGAGGAGATCCTTCCAGAACTAGACTTGCCGCTAATTTTTCCCAACACGGCAGTGGTTTAGGACTAGCCATAGTCAAGCAAATTATTAACGCTCATAACGGTTCAATTACAGCTAAAAATCATCCCGCAACGGGTGGAGCTTGGTTACAAATTATCTTGCCCCATAAAGAGCAAAATTAACCAATAGACATAATCAAACAAATTTTTACCTTGGGAGAATGAAACAGCCCGAAGAAATAAGCGATATAATTTAGTTGCTACGTTGAAATTGTATTAAAAAGAGTGAGCAGGTAGCAACCTGTTGCATAGTATGTGAAAAAATTCCCGTTTTTTTAAAAGCAGGGAGAAGTCAAATAAATATTGCTCTTTATTCCCCAAGTATCAGCAATGTCCATTCGCCCTCCAAACATAAACCCTGACAAAACCCACTTCTATCGGTGTCTCAGACGAGTAGAACAAGATGTTTTGCGGATGGGTTCTCTTGTCGAAGAATCTTTTCGTCTTAGTCATCAATGTCTATTTGACCGCAACATTGATGCAGGTAAAAAAATCACAGCACTGGACAAACAAATTGACAAATATTATCATCAAATCGAAATTGATTGTGGTACTTTAATAACACTTCAATCACCAGTGGCTCAAGAATTAAGAATGTTAACTGCTTTTATGCAATTAGTGCGAGACTTAGAAAGGATTGGCGACTACGCCAAAGACCTAGCCGAAATTGCAGTTAAACTTTTTCCTTACCCACCACACCCGTCCATGGGAGAAATTGCCGCCATGTCTCAACACGCTCAGTTAATGTTAGCAACCAGCTTAGTAGCATTAACAGAATTAGACGCTAAAAGTGGGCAAGCCATTAAACAGTTAGACGATACAGTAGATGATGCCTACGAGCAACTCTATCAGGCTTTCGCTTACCAGCAAAATATCAGAGGAGTACTAGAACCAATTTTACTCTTAGTTCTGGTTATTCGTCACTTAGAACGAATGGCAGACCATGCTACCAACATTGGGCAAAGAGTTTTTTATATCGTAACAGGCATTCGTTGATTTCTTAACTTCTTCTTAACCTAAGTATTTTATCTTAGAAAAGAATGTTTAATGTCTAATTATTTTGGTAAAATTTATGATCAGAGGAGAAGGAGGAAAATGACAGTAAAACGGCGAAAATTTCTATATTTTATGCTCGGGGCAACTGCAGGGTCAGTCATGCTCGAAAAAAAATCTTTATATGATACAAAATCCCTGTCATTGATTCCTCGAGCAACAGCAAATACTGGGCCAAACCTCAAGGGATTAAATTTTAAACCAGTAAAACTGCCAATGCCGCTAGAATTAGACGACATGACCGAAGCAGAACAAATAGCAGCCTACAGCACCTATTCAGTCATAGATGATTTAGTCTTGCCAGAAGGATACACATATCAAATCATCGGTATGTGGGGCGATCAAGTAGGAGATTCCCGCTTTGGGTATAATAATGACTATTTAGCCTGGATAGAAACGGCACCCAATGAAGGCTTGCTCACCATTAACTTTGAATATATTAGTGGGAAAACCTGGATGGAAACCTATCCCGAGGTAATTAAGAAAAATTTACCATTTGCACAAGTAAAAACAGCAGCAGCAGCAAATGAAGGAAAAATCAACACTTTGGCACTAGCACAAGGAGATCAGCTCAAAAGCCAAATTGAAGCAATAGCCAAAGAAGCAATGATCGACCAGGGAATAGGCATAATTTCCCTGAGACGTAACCCAGAAGGGAAATGGGAAAGAACATTTTCCCAGAGCGATCGCCGCATAACAGGCATTTCAGGCCTAGAAGATGGCAGATATCTACAAGCAACAGGCCCAGGAGTAGGGATTTTTGAGAAAAAAAACAAAAAAGGTTATGAAGATGGACTCGGAAGCAAAATAATTGGCACATTGCAAAACTGCGCTGGAGGGAAAACTCCCTGGGGAACAGTCTTAAGCGCAGAAGAAAACTTTCAAGACCAAGTACCAGAACCAGTAATGGCAGATGGTTCCTCTTTAGATCCAGCTAAGACCCCCTTTTTAATTACAGATGAAGAGCTAGATGGGAGAGGGAATGTTTTCGGACTAGCAGGAAATAAATATGGCTGGATGGTAGAAGTGGATCCAGCAAATCCCAATGATTATGGCACTAAACATACCTGGTTAGGGAGGTTTCGCCATGAAGCAGTAGCAGTCCGCGCCGAAGCAGGAAAAAAACTAGGAGTATATTCAGGCTGCGATCGCCGTGGGGGACATCTCTATAAATTTATTTCCCAAGCAAAAGTAACAAATATTCAAGACAAAGCCAACTCCCAACTCCTCACAGCAGGAATGCTTTACGGCGCTAAATTTTACCCTGATGGAACAGGAGAATGGATACCCCTCAAACCAGAGACACCAGTAAAACCAGTAAAACCCCTGCAAGTAGAAGGCAACATGGTTCCCCTGCCAAACCCTAACCGCGCCGAAGGAGGCATAGTCGAAATAAGCAATGATAGTGAAATCAGTGAATTTGCCCTAAAATTTCAGACCCTGGGCGACCTTTACATAGGAAGTGAAGCAGAAAAACAAGGAGCAATACTAATAGATGCCCATTTTGCAGCCAATGCAGCAGGAGTAACCTGTACCGCCCGACCAGAAGACACAGAAGTAGCGGCAGATGGAACTTTGTATATTGCATATACATCAGGTACACCAGGAGGAGATGGGGGACCAGACAAACAGATTTTTCTAGGGCCAAAGGGAGAAAGTCCCTATGAATTTGGGTGGATTATGAAACTGGTAGAAGAAAACCAAGATCCAGAGGCGATGAAATTCCGCTGGGAAATGTTAGCCCTCGGAGGAGAACCAGCAGCAGGAGGCTTAGGCTTTTCCAATCCCGATAACCTAGAAATAGATAACAATGGGAATGTGTGGATGGTGACAGATATCTCAACAAGTAGCCATAACAAAGCAGTACCAGTAAGGGAAGAACAAGGAAAACCAGTAAGTCAAAAAGACCTGATCGGTATATTTGGCAACAACTCAGCCTGGGTGATACCCACAACAGGAGAAAAAGCAGGAGAAGCTTATCCCTTTGCGATCGGGCCTATGGACACAGAAATATGTGGACTGTGTTTAACACCCGACCAACAAAACCTATTTTTAGCAATTCAACATCCAGGAGAAGTAGGAGGAACTCGGCAAAATTTAGCAACAGAAGAACGCCAGTTGGCAATGCGTACCTCCAGTGGAGTAGAATTTATGCAAAAGCGACAAGTACCAATTGGGTCAAACTGGCCAGGGAAAGAAAATGAACCGCCCCGTCCAGCAGTTGTGATCGTAAATTTTCCCACATAAACAGAAGCTAGAAGTCAAGCAGGTAAAGGCACAGACCGAGAAAGTCCAGAAAAATTTGGCAGAAGTGAGGCAGAAAAAGAAAAACAGTAGTAAACTAAAAAGTGAATTTTGTTTAAGCAAAAAACAAAGGCTGAAATAAAGTTAGTTAGGTGTGAGGAAAAAGACATGGCAAAACAGATCTGGAGAATAATCAAAGCAAGTCCAGCTATCTTAGGAGCATCCTTTTTGGTAGCTACCAACCCAGTAGCAGCCGAAACTGTGGTAGCCCAAACAGGTCAAAATAATGACGCTGAAATCATTGAGCAAATTAGCGAATATAACCAAACAGAAAACTCAATGGAGCAAGTTACCAGCGTATCAGAGTTTCGAGACGTAGATCCCACAGGCTGGGCTTTTGAAGCACTGCGAAGCTTGGTAGAACGATATGGTTGTATAGAAGGATTTCCAAGTGGAGTATATCTTGGGAATCAAGCAATGACTCGCTATGAATTTGCAGCAGGTTTGAACGCATGTTTAAACCAGATGGAAAGGTTAATTGCTGCCAGCGAAGCCGTATTAAGAGAAGATATGGAAAAGCTACAGAGATTAACCCAAGAGTTTGAAGCAGAACTAGCAGCGATCGGCGCCAGGGTAGATAATCTGGAAGGGCGAGTAGCCTTTTTAGAAGATCATCAATTTTCTACCACCACAAAACTGAATGGAGAGGTGATCTTTAATGTGAGTAACGCATTTGGAGACGAAGATAACAATGATAGTCAAGCAACCTTTGGCGATCGGGTCCGTTTAAACTTTGACACCAGTTTTACAGGCAAAGACCGCTTAAGAATTCGTTTGCAAGCAGGCAGTATGCCCCGTTATGATGACGTAACTGGTACAGAGATGGCAAGGTTGGGATTTGATACCAGCAATGGCAACGATATAGTACTCGACGATTTGTACTATCGCTTTCCCATAGGTGAAAAAATCACAACTTGGATTGGGACAAATGGCACAGACTTAGACGATATTTTCAGTGTAACCAATCCCTACTTAGAAAGCAGTGGGACAGGCGCATTGAGCAGGTTTATCCGTTACAATCCCCTGGTGTATCGCAGCGTAGAGGGGTCGGGAGCAGGTTTAAAATACGAATTTAGCGAGCAATTTGCAGTTTCAGCCCTATATCTAGCCGATTCAGAAACAGCCTCCGATCCAGGGGAAAGAAATGGTATTTTCAACGGGGCTTATAGTACAGGACTGCAAGTGGACTTCTCCCCCATGGAAACCCTAGACTTAGCATTTACCTTCCTGCACAGCTATCAGACAGGAAACGAAGTCAACCTAACTGGCAGTACAGGTAGCGACATAGGCAAAAAACCATTTGGAGATGTAGCAACAACAGCCCAAAGATTTGGCTTACAAGCAAGCTGGCTGATTACGCCAAAAATCAACTTCGCCGCTTGGGGAGGTTACGCCAACGCAGAAGCGCAAGCAGGAAGCAGGGAAGGAGACAGCGCCGATCTGTGGACTTGGAGCGCCAACTTTTCCTTCATCGACTTAGGGAAAGAAGGGGCTGTAGCATCAATCGCAGGAGGTATGCCACCAAAAGCCACCAGCGTAGATGGGGGAGAAAAAGACCCCAACACCTCTTATATAATAGAAGTCCAGTACAAATATCCGCTCACGGATAATATCTTGATTACACCAGGAGTTTATCTGATTTTAAACCCTGACCATGATGACAACAGGGACACTATCTATATTGGGGCAATTCGGACAACATTTAAGTTCTAAGGAATAAGGTTTTCAAATGATAGAGAGAGCAAAACCACCTTGA
Organism: Gomphosphaeria aponina SAG 52.96 = DSM 107014; assembly: GCA_016903655.1. GTDB lineage: Bacteria > Cyanobacteriota > Cyanobacteriia > Cyanobacteriales > Gomphosphaeriaceae > Gomphosphaeria > Gomphosphaeria aponina. Next base: position 30,890 of record JADQBC010000014.1, on the reverse strand, counting down.
AAATTAGGGAGGATTTTGCTCTCATAGTTTAAAAAACTTCAACTGAGCTGCAAGAAGCAAAAAAGATTAATTAAACAGAAGAAAAAAAAGTAAGCTCAAAAAAGACAAGAAAGAGAAAAGCTTAACCTTTTGATAACCAAATCCGAGTGAGAGAAGAATTAGAATAAGGGGGAAAAACAGAAAAGCGCTACTGTATAGTTATCCAGAACCAGCATCATCAGCAGACAACAGGTAACTTGTTCTAAAGATTAAAGGATTAATATGATTGGTTTCATCATTAAGAGCAAAAAAGTTTGGTTAGGGCCAATACTAGCACTAAGTTTAGGTTTAGCTTCCTGTGGCGGAGGCGGAGGCGGGGGTACGCCAACAGAAACACCAAGCCCAACTCCAACCCCACAAGCAAGTGGCGGGGGAGGAGGCGGGGGTAAAGCATCCCTCACAGGAGCAGGTGCTAGTTTTCCAGCTCCTTTATATCAAAGATGGTTTTCCGAATATAACAAAATAAATCCAGAGGTACAAATAAGTTATCAGTCAGTGGGAAGTGGAGCTGGAGTAGAACAGTTTACCCAAGGAACAATAGATTTTGGAGCCAGCGATGTGGCTATGACAGACGAAGAAATAGCCAAAGTACCACAGGGCGTTGTTTTATTGCCAATGACTGCTGGAAGTATAGTATTGGGATACAATTTGCCAGGGGTAGAAGAACTAAAACTGTCGCGACAAGCTTATGTAGATATTTTCTTGGGGAAAATAACTAAATGGAATGACCCAGCGATCGCCGCAACCAACCCAGGAGTGGAGTTGCCAGACGAAGCAATTACAGTAGTATTTCGTTCCGATGGTAGTGGAACAACTGGAGTATTCACAAGTCATCTGAATGCCATCAGCGAAGAATGGGCAAAGAGTGTAGGAGAAGGAAAAACAGTAGAATGGCCCACAGGCATTGGGGCAAAAGGAAACGAAGGAGTAACAGCTCAAATTCTCCAAACTGAAGGGTCAGTAGGTTACATTGAGTACGGGTACGCCGAACAACAAGGTATCCCCATAGCCAGCTTAGAAAACAAAACAGGAACCTTTGTAGCAGCAAGTAGTGAAACAGCCTCAGAAGCTCTGGCGGCAGTAGAACTACCAGGAAACCTTCGTGCCTTCATTACAGATCCAGAAGGAGAAAATTCTTATCCAATTGTGACTTATACCTGGATTCTGGCATATAAAGATATGGATGATGCCAAAGCCCCAGCTTTTAAAGAAGCCATTAACTGGGCGTTAACCGATGGACAAGCAATGTCGGCAGAATTAGGTTATATCCCCCTCCCTGAAAATGTGGTAGTCAAAGTGCAAGAGGCATTGAACACCATCGAGTAAAGTGGGATACAAGGTTAAATTGAAAGAGAGCCTCCAGTATAGGAGGCTTTTTTAGATTTATAGGGAGAAAACCCCTTGACAAAGAATATAAGTCAAGTTAGAATGAGAAATGGTGGATAAAAAGAAAGCCATGAATGCAGAAGCAATAATTAATTCCATAGAAGCAGAACAGTTAAAAACCGACTTGCCAGTTATGCATGTAGGTGATACAGTTAGGATAGGAGTAAAGATAAAAGAAGGAGACAAAGAAAGGATTCAGCCATACGAAGGGACTGTAATCGCCAAAAGAAATGGTGGCATAAGTGAAACCATAACAGTGCGCAAAGTATTCCAAGGAGTAGGGGTAGAACGGGTGTTTTTACTCCATTCCCCCATTGTGGCAAGCATAGAAATTAAGCGAAGAGGGAAAGTAAGAAGATCGAAGCTATATTACTTGCGTAAGCTAGCAGGAAAAGCAACTAGGATCAAACAACGTTTTGATCGCCCCATGTAAATAAAGGGAAAAAAAGGGTGCAGATGGATAAATTGGGTTATAATAGAACAGAAGAGCTGAAATGGATAAATGTTAACTGTTAAAGCTCAACTCGTGCGCTCTTAGTTCAGTTGGTAGAACGCAGGTCTCCAAAACCTGATGTCGGGGGTTCAAGTCCTCCAGGGCGCGTAGGCTGATCCATTATGCTAGACTAAATTGTAGCTTGAAAGCAAGAGCAAGCAGAAACTGCCCAGTACAGGGCAGAAAAATGGGAATGAGAAAAATTGGGGAGGGCATAAATGGTAGGAAAAAAAGATGTGGCAACGAAAGAGGAGAAAAAAGAAACAAAAGAAAAGACAAGTGAAGGGTTAATTGGATTTACCAAGGAAACAAAACAAGAACTAGAGAAAGTAGCCTGGCCATCACGTCAACAATTGCTAGGTGAGGCGGCTGCCGTAATCTTGATGGTAATTCTAGTGGCAACAGTGATTTATTTGGTAGATAATATTTTTGCTTGGGCTGCAGGGATGGTGTTCTGATGAGTTTGGCAGCGGATAATTCAGAAGAGTTGGAACAAGAAGAGCAAGAGCAAGAACAACAAGAACAGGAAAAACCAAAAAAAGCTCACTGGTATGCAGTACAAGTAGCTTCGGGGTGCGAAAAGCGAGTGAAAACAAATTTGGAACAAAGAATTCACACCCTAGAAGTAGCAGATAGAATACTGCACGTGCAAATACCCCAAGCATCAACGGTAAAAATCCGTAAAGATGGTTCGAGGCAGCACGGGGAAGAAAAAGTGTTCCCAGGTTATGTGTTAGTCCAAATGATAATGGATGATGACGCATGGCAGGTAGTAAAAAACACACCTCATGTCATTAACTTTGTAGGCGCAGAACAAAAGCGTCGCTATGGGAAGGGCAGGGGACACGTAAAACCAGTACCACTGAGTTTAACAGAAGTGGAAAGAATCTTTAAACAAGCTGAAGAAGAACCAGTGATCAAAATCAAGATGCAGGTGGGAGACAAGATACTGGTGATTTCAGGACCGTTTAAAGATTTTGAAGGAGAAGTGATCGAAGTGATCCCAGAAAGAAGTAAGCTAAAAGCGCTGCTGTCGATTTTCGGAAGAGATACACCTGTAGAATTGGAGTTTAACCAAGTTGAGAAACAAGGCTAAAAATGGCAAAGAAAGTAGTAACGATAATTAAGTTAGCTTTGTCTGCGGGGAAGGCTAACCCAGCTCCCCCAGTGGGACCAGCACTAGGTCAGCACGGGGTGAATATCATGGCGTTCTGTAAAGAATACAATGCGAGAACGTCGAATCAAGTAGGAACGGTAATACCAGTAGAAATTTCGGTATTTGAAGACCGAAGTTTTACATTTATCCTGAAAACATCACCAGCATCGGTGCTAATAAAAAAAGCTGCGGGCATAGAAACAGGGTCGAAAGAACCAAACAAACAAAAAGTGGGGACGATAACTCGCGACCAACTGCGGGAAATAGCCACAACAAAAATGCCAGACCTCAATGCTAACGATCTGGAGGCAGCAATGAAAATAATAGCAGGAACAGCAAAAAATATGGGCGTGACAATAAAGGAATAATTGAAAAGGAGTTGAACAGGGGAGAGGCAGAGCTTCGTTATTGACCCAAGGAGAAAAAAATGGGAAAAAAAATATCGCGCCGCATGAGAGAGGCGATCGCAAAAGTAGAAGAGAAAAAATATGAGCCCCTTGAAGCACTGAAGCTGCTGAAAGAAACCGCAACAGCAAAATTTGACGAAACAGCAGAAGCTCATATCCGTTTGGGAATAGACCCTAAATATACAGACCAACAACTGCGGACAACGGTGAGTTTCCCCAAAGGAACTGGGCAAAGAGTAAGAGTGGCAGTGATCACCAGAGGGGAAAAGGTACAAGAAGCAAATAATGCAGGAGCAGATCTGGTAGGGGAAGAAGAATTAATCGATGAAATCCAAAAAGGTATGATGGATTTTGAAGTATTAATAGCGACACCAGACATGATGCCGAAAGTGGCAAAATTAGGGCGGTTGTTAGGGCCAAGAGGTTTAATGCCTTCACCAAAAGGAGGAACGGTGACTACGGATTTGGTAGGGGCGATCGCCGATTTTAAAGCAGGTAAACAGGAATTTCGCGCTGACAGAACGGGGATAGTTCACGTCATGTTTGGGAAAGCATCCTTTACAGCAGAAGATTTACTGATCAATCTCAAGGCATTACAAGACGTGGTTGACCGCAATCGTCCTTCGGGAGCAAAAGGTCGCTACTGGCGCAGCGTATTTGTATCAGCATCAATGGGCCCGTCTATTGAAGTGGATGTTAATGCTTTGCGAGATTTAAAGTTGACAGAAGCTTAGATTGATGCTATAGTTAGAGACTGGGTAAAAAAAAATAGGCCAAAGCCAAAGACAGCAGGTGTCATAGACTTAATATCCTGCCGAGGTTAAGGCCCTGAGTTGAACTGCGCCTCCTTTTGGGGGAGTGGGGACAGGGCAATTAAACCTCGGCAAGGAAGGCTGGGGTTTTGTTTTTAGGAGGTGAAAAAAAGGATGGGGAGAACTCGCGCCAATAAAGAAGCTGTGGTGGCGGATCTCAAGCAAATATTGAATGAGTCTCAATTAGCGGTAATTATCGATTACCAGGGCTTATCAGTAAAGGAAATCACAGACTTGCGCAATCGTTTGCGTGAGAGTGGGACAATTTGTAAGGTAACAAAAAATACCTTAATGGAACAGGCAGTGAAAGAGAATGCTGACTGGCAGCCGATGACTAAGTTTTTGTCAGGGTCATCAGCTTTTATCTTTGTGAAAGATGATATTGGGAGTGCGATTAGGGCATACCAAGCATTCCAAAAAGACACCAAGAAAACAGAATTTCGCGGTGGGGTAATGCAGGGGATGGCACTCAACCAAGACCAGGTCAAAGCGATCGCCGACTTGCCGTCCAAAGAACAACTCATCGCCCAAGTTGCTGGGGCAATCAATGCTATTGCTACGAAACTGGCAGTGGGGCTCAAGGAAGTACCAGCATCTCTGGGACGGAGTATCAACGAAGTGCCAGCATCTCTCGGACGCTGTGTGCAAGGGATAGCCACCAAAGAAGAAGGCAGTGGTGGTTAAGTCACTGCCTGAAAATCAAAGTTTATCAATGAAAAAAGTTCATCTATAAGGAGTTTATCAATGTCTGCTGCAACTGACGAAATTTTGGAAAAATTAAAATCACTAAGTTTGCTCGAAGCTTCAGAGCTGGTAAAGCAAATTGAAGAAGCATTTGGTGTAAGTGCTGCTGCTCCTGCTGGGGGAATGATGATGATGGCACCTGGTGCTGCTGCTCCTGGTGCTGCTGCTCCTGCTGAAGAAGTGGAAGAGAAAACTGAATTTGACGTTATTTTGGAAGAATTTCCTGCTGATAAGAAGATTGCTATTCTTAAAGAAGTACGGACAATCACGGGGTTGGGCCTCAAAGAAGCTAAAGATGTGGTAGAATCAACACCCAAGGCTATTAAAGAAGGGATTCCCAAAGAAGAAGCTGAAAAAATTCAGAAGCAACTTGAAGCTGCTGGGGCAAAAGTTAGTGTGAAGTAGTCATGATTTTGAAATCCCTAATTTTAAAAAATAAGGACAAATGATTTAATCAAGGTAGGAGTGAGGTTTGCCCACCCTACCTTAACTATTGCGAGAAAAAATTTATGTTAGAGTAAAAAAAGATAGCGCAGTAGTAGTTTTACACTGGCAAGAAGTTGAGCTTATGAGTATTAAATCCCGCGAACTTATTCTCGGTGCGGCTGTGGTAGTAGTAGCTACAGTAGCGGTGATGGGAGTAGGAGTGCGCTTTTCTCCAAGTCAAGCTTTCTTTCGCGATAATCCGAAAGAGGTGGTAGATGAAGTATGGCAAATTATTAATTATCAGTATGTAGATGGAACTTTTAACCAAACAGATTGGCGAGAAGTTCGCACAGAGTATCTAGGTCGCTCTTATGCGAATAAGAGCGAGGCTTATGGTGCGGTTCGAGAAATGTTGGAGAAGTTAGGAGATCCCTATACTCGGTTTATGGATCCAGAAGAGTTTCAAAATATGCAAATTGATACGGCTGGAGAGTTGACGGGTGTGGGAATACAAATAACTAAGGATGAAGAAACTAATAAATTAATTGTAATTGCGCCGATCGAAGAAAGTCCTGCATTTACGGCTGGAATACTTGCTCAAGATATTCTAACGAAAATAGACGGCAAAAGTACTGATGGCATGGAAATTAATGATGCCGTAAATTTAATCAGAGGGAAGCCTGGGACTGTGGTGACGCTGACAATTCAGCGGGGGGAAAAAGAAATAGATTATCCGCTGACGAGGGCGAAAATTGAAATTCATCCTGTTAAGGCGAGGCTAGAAGAAACTCCTAATGAGAAGATAGGCTACATTCGCTTGAATCAATTTAGCGCTCAATCGTCTCAGGAAATGGAAGAGGCGATGAGAAAATTTGAAGAGGAAGGGGTTGCAGGGTATGTTTTGGATCTGCGATCAAACCCTGGAGGGTTAATGTATTCGAGTGTGGAAATAGCTAGAATGTGGATTGACCAAGGAACTATTGTTTCTACGGTAGATCGAGTGGGGAGAGGAGAGGTTCATCAGGCTAATCATCGGGCATTGACTGATAAACCATTGGTAGTGTTGGTGGATGGGGGGTCAGCAAGTGCGAGTGAAATTCTCTCAGGGGCGCTCCAAGATCATGAGCGAGGAGTTTTAGTTGGCACTAAGACTTTTGGCAAGGGATTGGTGCAGTCGGTGCGGGGTTTGGGGGATGGTTCTGGTTTGGCTGTTACTATCTCTAAATATTTGACTCCTGATGGTCGCGATATTAATAAGGAAGGGATTGAGCCAGATGTGGTGTTGGAACTTACGGATGCCCAAATGAAAGAGTTGCAGGGCGATCGCACGAAAATCGGGACGAAAAATGATCCTCAGTTTGCTTTGGGTTTGCAGGTTCTTAACCGAGAGATTGAGCAGCAAAAAGGGGGGGCAGCCTTGGCCCGTTAAAATGGTTGGCATTTACCAGCACGAATTAGTCCTACACGACGGGCGATGGCTTCGGTTTGTGTGGGAAATGGGCCCCAGATGGTTTCTGCTTCTGGGACTTTCTCTTTTTCTCCTAGGATAATTTGGCAATGATTGTCTTGGTTTTTGACAATATACCAGTTTTCTTGTTGGTTGGTCATGGTTGGGTTCAGTATTTTATAAAATAGAAATTATAGCAGATCAGCAAGGAATAAATAAACTTCACAAAAATAGTAACATACCTTGAAAAAAGTCTTCAAAAAAAAAATTGGGGCTTGAGCCCAAGGTTGATTTTATATGAACAATAAATTATTGTTTGGCTTAATGTTATTGTTGATAATTGGGATAGAGATAAATCAGATTACTTCAGTTGCTGCGCAGTCAAACAGTACTCTGGCTTCAGAAATAAATGGGCTGAGAACAAGAGTAACTCAATTAGAAACAGAAACCCGTAGTTTGCGTCAGTTAATTGCTCAACAAAACGGTCAGAATTATGTTCCCCCACCTGGAAATAATACCCAAATTGGCGCAAGTGACCCCATGTTTGAACGGCTCGCTACTTTAGTAATTGAACTCAAGGAAAGGGTGGTAGAATTAGAAAAAAGGCTCGAAGAAATAGAGAAGAATTAATTTTTGGGAATAAAATTTTGTTCTTTCATTAAATAAGCAAGTCCCGCAGTAGAAGCTTCTGCAAGCAAACTAACTACCCGAAAAAAAGCAACAACAGTAAGAACAAGAGCAGGAGGAAAAAGTTCACTGTCAAGAGAAGCGATCGCCGTTGCTTCAAACACCCCCAAACCTCCTGGGGCTCCAGGAACAATTAAACCCAATAACCAAGCAAAACTAAACACACTTAAAAGTTGGGGAATATCATAATAATTGACTGGCATTAATGCAGCTACAGCGAATAAGAAACCAGTACCTCGTAAGAGCAAAAAACACAATTCTCCTAACAAAGGCAAAAGAGGATATTGTTTAATTTCCATAGTTGCAGTTTTCTGGCCTTTAAGACGACTTAAAAGACGAATACCCCAGTTAAGAATATGAGGATTTATTCCCAGGAGAACAATTGCTAATACTAGAAATTGTAACCCAACTTGACTTGTTGTCAGCCAACCAAAACTACTGCTAGTCAAAGCGATTAATAAAGCAGCAGCGGCCATTAATAAAGGTTCTAATAAAACACTAAGACTAGCAACCTCAAGAGAACCCCCAGCCTTAGTAACTGCTGAGATCCGACCATAAAAATGCCAAATATTACCAGGTAAATACTTAGCAAGATTGGTAATGAGATAAATTTTAATTGCGGTGGCGCCACCGAAAGGTTGGTGAAAAGCTTTGAGGATCCAAGTCCACACCCAAGCTGACCAAATATGGGCTGCAAAAGTAGAAAGCAGGGCAAAAAATAGCATCAGCCATCCCTGTGGTTCAATGCGCACCGCAACAACTTCTCGCCAATGGTCTTTAAACGCCGCCAGCAAGAAAAATAGGGTTCCGCCCAAAATTAGCCAGCGTAAATAATTCTTCATAATTGTCACTTTTGATACTCAGGATTAAATGAGGACTACGATTAGAGGCGTTGCTCTGGCTACTCCCTACTCCCTACTCCCTACTCCCTACTCCCTACTCCCTACTCCCTACTCCCTACTCCCTACTCCCTACTCCCTACTTCATACTCCCTACTCCCTACTCCCTACTCCCTACTCCCTACTTCATACTCCCTACTCCCTACTCCCTACTCCCTACTTCATACTCCCTACTCCCTACTCCCTACTCCCTACTCCCTACTTCATACTCCCTACTCCCTACTCCCTACTCCCTACTCCCTACTTCATACTCCCTACTCCCTACTCCCTACTCCCTACTCCCTACTCCCTACTCCCTACTCCCTACTCCCTACTCCCTACTCCCTACTCTCTACTCTGCTATATTAGACTTGAGTTACCTTTGATCATGTGTTAAACCTTTAGTCTCTTTTATGACACATTGATCATCTAATAAGCAAAAAATAAGCAATGCCTAAGCAAATGACATCAACTGTGGTAAAATCTCAGAAAATCAATGCCCCAACAATTCACCAACTGGGGAATGGTCTGACAATAGTGGCTGAACAAATGCCCACTGAAGTGGTTAATTTGAATGTGTGGCTCAATGTAGGTTCGGTAGTTGAGTCTGATGAGATTAATGGGATGGCTCATTTTTTAGAACACATGGTGTTTAAAGGAACTCCTAAACTCTCTCCTGGGGAGTTTGAGCGTATTATTGAGGAAAGAGGTGCTGTTACTAATGCCGCAACTAGCCAGGAATATACTCAGTATTATATTACGACTGCCCCAAAAGATTTTGCAGCCTTAGCGCCTTTACAATTGGATGTGGTATTAAATCCTAACATTGCTGAAGATGCTTTTGAGCGAGAGCGTTTGGTTGTTTTAGAAGAAATTAACCGTGCAGAAGATAATCCTGGGCGTCGCACTTTTTCTTGGGCGATGGAGATGGGTTTTGCCAAATTGCCCTATCGTCGTCAGGTTTTGGGGACAACTGGGGTAATTACTGGGTTAACTGCTAGGCAAATGCGGGAATTTCATTCCCAGTGGTATAACCCTACTTCTATGACTGTGGCGGTGGTGGGGAATTTGCCAGTGGATGAGTTGATTGCAATTGTTGCTGAGTCGGTTCTTAACCTCCCCCAACTTCCTTTTGTTAAAGAAGAAAATTGTTTTTTGCCAAGTGCAGAATTAGAACCTGAACTTCCTCATCAGGAAATTGTGCGTCGGGAGTATGTGGATGAGAGTTTGCAACAAGCGCGGCTGGTGATGATGTGGCGCGTTCCTGGCAGAAAGAACTTGTCCGAAACTTATGCTCTGGATGTGTTGGCAGGCATTTTGGGACGGGGAAAAATGTCTCGTCTGTTTCGTGATTTGCGCGAAGACAGGGAGCTAGTATCTCAAATTAGTGTGAGTAATATGACTTTTGGGTGTCAGGGGTTGTTTTATGTATACGCTAAATTACCCACAGAAAATGTAGCGGAGGTGGAAAAGGCGATCGCTTCTCACATTGCTACTATTCAAACAGCAGGCGTAAATAATTCTGAAGTTGTACGTCTTAAAACCCAAGTGGCAAATCGTTTTATTTTTGGGAATGAAAGAGCAAGCGATCGCGCGGGACTTTATGGTTATTATCAGTCTTTATTGGGAGATATTGAGTCAGGTTTAAATTATCCTGATTACATTAAAGCTCTCTCCCCCCACCACTTGCAAACTGCGGCGCAAAATTATCTTTCTCCCACTGCTTATGGTATCGTTGTGGTGCGCCCCGCCTAGTCTCTATAACTATGATACTCATGATTAGTTAATGGTTGATGGTTGATGGTTGATGGTTGAAATGAAGAATATGATTAGACATCTCCAGAAAACCCGATTTTTACACGGTAGCATATAAGTGGTCGCACAAAATTAATTACCTGGGTAAGGGCGGGTTTTGATTTAAAGATCAATTGCTCACAAAGCTCAAGGATAAACCCGCCCCGTAAGAAATTGTGTAAATAATTTTGCTTATCAACCATCAACTATCAACCATCAACTATCAACTATCAACCATCAACCATCAACCATCAACCATCAACTATCAACCATCAACCATCAACCATCAACAATGCGATGTGGACAGAAATTGCAGCAGAAATCTCTAAAACAACCGAAACAAAATTTCAAGTTGAAAACCACCGCTCTGTGAGTGGCGGTTGCATTAATCAAGGTTATCAACTAACTGGAAATGGTAAAACTTATTTTGTTAAAATTAATCATCCCTCTCAAGTTGAGATGTTTGCAGCAGAAGCATTGGGTTTAAAACAAATGCTTGCTACTCAGACTATTCTTGTTCCCGGGCCTTTATGTTGGGGAATGACCGACAAACATAGTTATCTGGTTTTAGAATGGATGGAGTTTGGGCGAGGTAATACGCAATCTTGGGAAGAAATGGGGCGTAAATTAGCCGCTATGCACAAGGCTGGAGGTGCTTCTCAATTTGGTTGGGAGCGAAATAATACGATCGGTTCTACCCCCCAGCTCAATCCCTGGACATCAAACTGGGCGGATTTTTTTGCTGAATACAGAATTGGCTATCAGTTGCAATTAGCTAAGGGTAGAGGTGGTAGTTTTCCTGCAACTGAGAGAGTTGTGGGGACGGTACGGCAAATTTTAGCCCAGATAAATCCTCAACCTTCTTTAGTCCATGGGGATTTGTGGTCGGGAAATGCAGCGGTAACAGTTGCAGGAGAACCAGTTATTTTAGATCCTGCCACTTATTATGGCGATCGCGAGGTTGACTTGGCGATGACTGAATTGTTTGGTGGTTTTCCCGCTGCTTTCTATCACGGTTACAATGAGGTGTGGTCTTTAGCCGAGGGTTATCAACAGCGCAAAACTCTTTATAATCTCTACCACATCCTCAATCACTTCAATCTTTTTGGCGGTGGCTATGGTAGTCAGGCTGCCCGCATGATTGAACAAATTATGTATTAATTGGTAATGGTAAGATTGAAAATTCCCCTTCCCCCTAGGGCGTTGCTGAATTGAAGCATGAACCCTTAAAGTAGGGAGTGGGGAGTAGGGAGTGGCCAGAGGGTTTGAGTTTGGTTAGTAGTTTTTGTAAAAATATAATTCATAACTCAATTCAGCAACGCCCCCCCTACCAAATTTTTTTAACGGAAACGCTTTTTACGGCGTGCTATTTCCTTCCGCTTTTTCTTTTCTATAGGTGTTTCAAAGTAACGGTGACTTTTAATGTCCGCAAAAATTCCTGCTTTAGATACTTGACGTTTAAATCTCCGCAAAGCTGATTCTATATGCTCATTTTGTCCTACCATCACTTTTGTCATTCAGTTTCCTCCTTATACATAATTGTTGTCGTTGCACCCGCTTGTGCAACTGGGATGGGCGTAAGTGCATGCCCTACGGGCATCCCTTTCACTGTGTCTAACTTTTCATTTTAACAAAAGTTTTGTTAATTGTTGATGGTTGATAATTAACCATCAACTAATTTTAATGGAGAAAGTGACGCAGACCAGTGAAGACCATAGTAATTCCTAATTCATTAGCCGCATTAATTGAGTCTGGATCTCGCAGTGACCCTCCAGGCTGCACTATGGCTGTTATGCCTGCTGCTGCTGCGGTGCGCACTGAGTCATCAAAGGGGAAGAAACCATCACTGGCCAGACACGCTCCTTTGGCTTTTTCCCCTGCTTGTTCTAGGGCTATTTTTACTGATCCTACACGATTCATTTGTCCTGCGCCTATACCTAGAGTAGCTAGTTCTTTTGTTACCACAATAGCATTTGATTTAACGTGCTTACAGACTTGCCAAGCAAATAGTAATTCTGCCATTTCTGCGGGAGTTGGCTGTTTTTCTGTGACTACTTGCCACTGTTGGGGATTTTCTGCTACATCATCTGCTTCTTGTACCAGAAAACCACCTGCCATCGCTTTTACTGTTGCTTTTGGCCCTGTTTTTAAGTCTGGCAAAATCAACACTCTTAAATTGCTTTTTTTCCCTAAAATTTCTTGGGCTGCACGCTCACATTCTGGGGCAATTATACATTCTAAAAATGTTTTTGTCAAGGCTTTAGCTGTAGCTGCATCTATTGGTTTATTTACTGCCACTATTCCCCCAAATGCTGAAACTGGATCGGCATTTAATGCTTTATCATAAGCTGCGGCTAGGGTTTTTCCCCTAGCTACTCCGCAGGGGTTTGTATGTTTAAGAATGGCTACTGCTGCTGTTTCTGTGTCAAATTCCCCAATGAGTCTTCTGGCTGCTTCTAAATCTACTAAATTGTTATAACTAAGTTCTTTTCCCTGGAGTTTTCTTGCTCCTGTAAAACCATTGTTTCCTGTTTGATACCAAGCTGCTTTTTGGTGGGGGTTTTCCCCATAACGCAGAGCTTGGATTTCTTTGCCAGAAATGCTGTATTGTTTTGGTAAGTTGGCCTCTGGGTTTAAGCTGGCAAAATAGGAGGCGATCGCTCCATCATAGCCATTTGTCATAGCAAATGCTTCTCCTGCTACTTTTTGCCTAAATTCTAAGGATGTTTTTCCTCCCTGTTGTTTTAATTCTCCTAAATACTCTCCATATCTCTCTGGTTGACATATAACGGTTACATGAGCAAAGTTTTTTGCCGCTGCTCGCAACATTGCTGGCCCACCAATATCTATTTGTTCAATTGCTTCTGCTACTGTTACTCCTGGTTTGGCGATGGTTTCTTGAAAGGGATAAAGATTAACTACTACTAAATCTAATGGTCTGACATTATTTGCTTCCATATCTGTCAAATCTGTTGGAATATCTGGCCTGCCTAAAATACCTCCATGAATGCGAGGGTGGAGGGTTTTTACTCTCCCGCCTAATATTTCTGGGGCACCTGTATATTCACTTACTTTCGTAACAGTTATTCCTGCATCTAGAAGTATTTTTGCTGTTCCCCCACTGCTAATTAATTCAAAATCAAATTCCTCAACTAACTCCCTTGCTAGTGCGATGATTCCTGTTTTGTCATATACACTTAATAATGCTAATTTTTTCATCTTTTTCCTAGTTTATTGAACTATCAATTATTTTTTCCCGATCAAGTAAGAGTAAATTACGCAATTGTTCTGTATCAAGTTCAGTCAACCAATTTTCCCCTGCATCCACAGTTTGCTCTGCTAATTGTTGCTTGGTTTCTAGCATATCAGAAATGCGTTCTTCCAAAGTGCCTGTACAGACAAATTTATGTACTTGAACATTGCGCTGTTGACCAATACGAAAAGCGCGATCGGTGGCTTGATTTTCCACTGCTGGGTTCCACCAGCGATCGACATGAAAAACATGATTTGCTCTGGTGAGGTTTAAACCAGTTCCCCCTGCTTTCAGGGAGAGAATAAAAATTGGTGGTCCGGTCGGGTCATTTTGAAAGCGATCGACCATTTCCACGCGCTTTTCCCTCGTAGTTGCGCCAGATAAAAACATAGTTTCTACCCCCAATTTTTTAGCTAAATAGGGTTGGAGTAATTTTCCCCACTCAGCAAATTGAGTAAAAATTAAAGCTTTGTCGGTGTTGTTATTAATTACCTCTTCCAACATTTCCTCTAAGCGCAGAAGTTTACCAGAACGTTCCCCTGAATCTAAACTTTTCTCTTTCAGATATTGGGCAGGATGGTTACATAATTGTTTTAATTGCAAAAGTAAAGTTAAAATTAAGCCTCGCCGTTTAATTCCTGCTGCTGCATCAATTTCTTTTAAAGATTCATCCACCAACCTGGGGTACATTTGTGCCTGTTCTGCTGACAAACCGCAATAAACAGTCATTTCCTGTTTTTCTGGCAAATCTTGAATAATATTTTTATCTGTTTTCAGACGACGCAAAATGAAAGGTTGAACCAGAGAACGTAAAGTAATTAGAGACTCCCGATCTCCATATTTTTCAATGGGAATAGCAAAACGTTTTTGGAAAAATTGACGACTCCCCAAAAATCCTGGATTGAGAAAATCTAAAATTGACCATAACTCTGATAAACGATTTTCCACAGGAGTTCCTGTTAAAGCGATGCGGAATCCTGATTTTAATTTACGAATTACTTGAGATTGTTTTGCTAGAGGATTCTTAATATTTTGGGCTTCATCAATTACTATTCCTTCCCATTTTATCTGTTCAAGGGTTTGCTCATCTCGATATACTAGGGCATAACTGGTAATTAGTAAATCTTGCTTTTTTACTGCTTGCACAAAATCTTTCCCTTTGCTCCGCTTATCACCATGATGAATTAATACTTTCAAAGTAGGTGCAAATTTCTGCACCTCTCTTTCCCAATTATTGAGTACAGAAGTCGGACAAACTAACAGAGTGGGATTTTGTAAAGGGTTTTGTTCTTTAAGATTTAACATAAAAGCAATGAGCTGAATTGTTTTTCCCAGGCCCATATCATCGGCTAAACAAGCCCCTAAACCCCAACGTTCTAAGAAGGATAACCAACTCACACCCCGTGCTTGATAAGGCCTTAATTCCCCGCGGAAATCTCGAGGTTTTTCCATCGGTTCTAGTCCTTGATTATGGTTAAGATTACTAATTAATTCTTGCAAAATGCCAGCGGCTTCAAAACTCACAACGGGTAATTTAGCAATAGTTTTAGTCTCCCCAGTACTCAGACGTAAAGCATCTTCCACCGATAAATTTAGCTGCTCATTAGACTGCTCTAAAACTGCTTGTGCTGCTCTCACATCTGCTGGCTGTAAGGCGATCCATTCCCCATTTATTTCTACTATGGGTGACTTTTGCGCTAACATACGCTCAAAGTCTTTTTTCGAGATAATTTTATCGCCTAGGGCTAATTTTAATTCATAATTGAGCAGACTGTTTAAACCCAACCTTTCACTTTTTTTCTGGGGATTTACTTGTGCATTAATTTTAATTCCCAGACGTTTTTCTCCTTTCCCTTCTGCTAAACCTGGAGGTAAAATAACGGATAGTCCGTTATTTTGTAACTGCCAAGCACTAGCGCGAATAAATTGGTAAACAGCGATGGGATCTAATTCGCAGTGAAGGGGGTATTTTTCCTGGAGACTATTTTCTATGGGAGCATAGATCCGCGCAGCGAAACCTAACCCTTTCAGAAGAGTTTCTTGGGGCTTTTCAATGGTACGACCTTTGAGCACTAATTCTTCTACAGGATTTTGCCAAATGGTTTGAGCATCTATTAAAAATTCTGGGTCATCTAAAGCCTGTAAATAATATTGTAATTTCCAATTTACATAACCCCAACTAACATTTCCAGAAGAGGGAGGTTGGAGCAAGAAACAGGTGCGAAACTGAATTGATGCTAATGTGTTTGAGCTAGTTACTAAATAATCTTGTACGGGTAATGTCCAATTATTTAAGGCGATGGTTAAATAGTTGATATCTTTGGGTGCCGCCACAAAATTATTTGTTTCTAAAGCCAGGGAATTTAACCATTTCTGCACAGCAGTTTGATGGGTTTCTGAATTATTTTTTAACCAAATTCGTAACTGAGCATCAAGAGTTATTCGCAAACTTCCTAATAATAATTCTTCTGGCTCTTTTTGTGCAGTTTGTAGGTGTTGATAGGCGCAACAAGCACGGGGCATAAGTGCTGTAAATTTGCTCAAACGTGCTTGATCTATAGCACTATCTAATAATGGTTGCCAACAACTTATTGTTGTGCCATTTTCTTGGCTTATTCCAGGTAAGAATTTTCCCCGCGCTAATAAATCTAAACTCCAGCGATAAATAAAAGACCAAAAGCGCAAGTCATCTCCAAGATAGTTACTTGCAAATGAACCTAGGGGTAATGCTTGTAAAAATTTTACTGCTTCTTTTGGTGGCAAACGCAAACCTTCAACTTGCCAGGAATATAAATTCAGTTTGTTTGTCGAGTTTGTTGTTTGTAGAGTTTGTGCTGATAATATAGGAATTAATTCCCCAGAGTCTATCCTGTGACTGGGGAGGCTAATAACTTCTGTTTGCCACCAATCTTCTGGGCTAAGATTACTTTGCTTAATATTGAATAATTCTTCTGGGGAAAGATGGCGGGATTGCAAAAAAGCGAGCAATTCTTGACAATTCATATTGAAGGGATGGAAAACTGATGATTCACTTTCCACCCAACCCATAGCACGCCATGTTTCCCCCCAAAGAAAAAAATAGCTATTTTCCTGCAAAATTATCCAACTACCGTGCAAAGCAGACATATCTGACCCCTAATATTTAAATAAAAAAAATTTCAAGACAAAGCGATCGCTTTCTTTCGAGGCTGATAGAAGACTAGGGAGAAGCGGAGTTGCGGAGTGGGGAGTGGGGAGTGGGGAGTGGGGAGAAGGGAGTGGGGAGTGGGGAGAAGGGAGTGGGGAGCATCTGAGTGTTGGTGATCAACCATCAACCATCAACTATCAACCATCAACCATCAACCATGTTCATTAACGAGAGGGCGCGCTTTGCGCAACTACTATACCTCCAACCATCAACCATCAACTATCAACTATCAACCATTTAAGCACGAGTATCTCGGCGGCCCAGATCATAAACTCCGCAAGCAATACAAGCTAATATGCCCATACTTATTGCCCAACTTTTACCTAAACCCAGTTCAACGCCCCAGTTGCAAATTCCTCCTACTGCTAAAAAAGGGACTATACTGAAGAGTGAAGCATAAAAGGCGTTTTGAGCTTCTCGCACTGGACGGCTTTTTTCAAATTCTTCAGTGGAGGTGTAGAGGGAGCGATCGGCAAAGTTGAACCACCAATCTAGTTTTTCTGTAATCCAAAATCTCACTGCTGTAAATCCAATATAGAGGGCTAATGCCCAAAGACAGCTACCAGCAATCATTGCTTGATCAAGGTTTATTTTAAAGGGAAGCAATTCATTTAGCATAGTCAGGGCTTATTCTCAAACATTTATCAATATTAGCAGAAAAAATCACTGTGAAATATCTTACTTTTCTATTATTAATAATCATATCTTTGGCTTTTGTCTCTCCAGTTCAGGCTTCTCTTTGCCGTCAATACAATGATAATTTAATTTGTATTCTCAGTATTAAACGCAGTGCTAAGTATTATTGGGAGTATCGAGCTAGTGTTAGGATTAATGGTGTAACTCGACCAATAGAAATATATAATTGTCGGGAAAAAGTGAGAATTAAATCCGATCAAACCATTGTTCCTTTTGCGCCTGAAGGTGCAGGAGAATTTATCTGTAGTTATTTTCAAAAATAATTTTTATACTTTTGGTTGAGGTGGTGGGATGATATTTCTGCGAGTGAGAAATTGATCTAATTCTCTTAAAAATTGTACATCTTTTTCTGGCACTGTCTGATGGCCGCAGGCCTTGCCCCTTGGGCAATGGTTATTTCCTTCTAAGGGCGCAAAAGCTTGACGAAACTGCTGAGGAGTTGCTTGAATGGGGGAGTCAAAATGACTGGGAATGATCCACTCAAAATCCCAGGAAGCTACCCGATCAGCCCAGTTGAGGGTTTCTTTGGGCGATCGATTAAAAATTAGGTTTTGGAGAATGGGGGCTACCAAGAGTCGCCCACCATGGCGCAACTGCTCAAAAGATTGCTCCCAGTCTTGGTTCCATTTAAAAGGAAATAAGCCAAAGTAAGCCTTTTTTGAGCGATCTGGGGCTTTTAGCGACTCCTGGATCATCTCTAAAGTAGTAATGGTTTCCAGGGCAGTAGGACGAAGGTAAAGAGCAAATAAACAGATGCGCTGCCACCCTTTACGTCGGTTTGCTTCCGTATCACAAATTACTTCGCCAGCTTCTTCTTTGGCATGAAAAAGTAGGGGATAGGGGTTTTGTTGCACTATGGCTGGGGCAGTTTCTGGCACAGAAACCACCGTGTCTGTCACTAGGAGACTGTGCGATCGCCTATCAAACAAGGCAACTTCGGCGAACTTGCCAGGTCCCAAGTCGATGGGTCCATTGATGGCGTAGTCAAACTGATCGGCAAAAGGTGCTTTGCTACTATCTTCTGGTAATATATAAGTCCGTCCTCTGGGAAAACCTAGCCAACTAAGGGGAAGATCCAGGGGAAAACTCCATTGAGAAGGTGCCACAAATACTTGGGCATTAGGAAAACGTCTGGCGAATGGCCCCACAAATACTTTATGTTCCACTCCAGAAATAGTAGGCAAAATAATATACTTTACTGCTCCATGTTGTTCCACCAACTCCTCAACCAGTCTCACACACTCTGAAGTAGGCGCAACAGGGGCATAGACTAGTAGCCCTCCTCTATCTATTTTGACCACCGTCATTCTAATTGGCACTACTACATAAAATATGCCTTGTTGCTGATCAAAAGTCCATACCCTATCTTTCATCACTTCTCTACGGAGGGTTTGCCGCTTGCCATAGGGATATAGGGGTACAACAGGCCAAAAAGGCCATGACAGATTTTTTGCCCCATTAACCTGTTGTGTTTGCTTTTGTGTTCCCAACCACACCCCCTCTTATCTCCAGAAATTCTTATTTTAATCTAGTTGTTAGCTAAATTCTAGTGTTGGGAGAAAAAAAAACTAAATAGCCACCAAGCATAAGAACCCAGCAAACAAACTAGCCCAAAATGACACAACTATCACTTCCCAGTCTGTCCTGTGCATCCTCTACCTCCACAATAAACTCATAATGACTTTATTTTAACCTGGAAATTAAAGACATAAATTAGGGTATTCCGAACTAATAGTTCAGTTAACCGCACTTTCTTTTTTATGATAACAGTTCGGTAATTAGCCCTGATGTGGTTCACTTTTCCCCATCCCTGAGTTTTTGCTAGCTAGATATTATAAAAACAAAGGAACTAAACAAACCCTTTAAAGAAAACATGGAGGCAATGATATGGCTATTCTGCGTTATCAACCCTTGAGTGAAATTGACCGCTTACAACGGCACATGAACCACTTGTTTGATGATTTTCTAGCTCCCAATTGGAGAGAAAACAATGACATTTTAGTGCATACTCCTGCTGCTGAAATTCACCAAACAGAAGAAGCTGTTTACCTAAAATTAGAAGTTCCTGGAATGGAAGCAAAAGATCTCAATATTGAAGTGAGTAAAGATAGCGTTTCCATTACTGGGGAAAGGAAACAAGAAACTAAAAGTGAAGAAAATGGTACAGTGCGCACTGAGTTCCGTTATGGTAAATTCCAAAGAGTAATTCCTCTACCTGTTCAGGTGCAAAATACCGATGTTCAAGCTGAATATAAAGACGGTATTTTAAACCTAACTCTCCCTAAAGCTGAGGAAGAAAAAAACAAGGTTGTTAAAGTTAGCCTTGGTTAAGCAATAATTAATTGCCGCCTGTATTTGGGTACAGGCGGTTTATTTTGGCGAGTTTTTGCTGGAACAAGTTATCTTATAATTCAGGATAACCTAGCCAAGCATCTAAATCATTGACATCTTTAAACTTTAGTAAAGAAACAGCTAAATCTTCTAAATCTGAGAGAGAAAGGGTTTTAATTTTACTGGTTAATCGTTCCTGTAATTGAGGAAAGCGCTGATCTAAGAGCATCATTACTAATTTGAGTTCTCCCTTTTTTTCCCCTTTTTCTAAGATATCTTGATAAATGACAGAACCTTTCATAATTTCCTCCTGAAATAATGAGTTAACTAAAGTTTTCTCGAATCTTAAGCCAGCTAAAATACTGGTACAACTTCCTAAGATTTGACGCTGTTCCCTATCCTCTATCTGATTGATTTTGTCAGCGATTTGTTGCAGTAAAAACTCAGGGTTTTTACTCTTGGTTAAGGGCGCAAAAGGATATAATCCTGGTTGATTAATAAATAAGTTAGGGTCTTGTTCCCATAACCGAATAACTCGATAATGATGAATTGTATTTTCATCTTCGTATTTGTCAGTGAATACCAGTTCTGATTCTGTTTCCTGTAAAAAGATTATAACCTGAATCACAGAACAGCGGTATTTGCGCTTGAGACGCACGTAATAGTCTAGGGTCCTTAAGGGTAAAGGGGGTTTAGACTGGGGTATGGTTTGAAATTCTATGTGTAGAATTTGTTCTCCCATTTTTAATAATAAAATGGAATCCGCGTGAATGGGATCAACATTGAGTTCTGTTTTTAGGATTCTTACATTAACAGGTTCAATGTTTAATAACCATCTGACAAAGTTTGATGGATATTTTTCCGCTAGGTGTTTACAGACATTATCAAAACTCATCTTACAATAGTTAACAACTGATCGCTTTCTTCCCTTATTATAGCAGTTTATCTGGTATGAGGCACAAAAAAACCTACCCTCACCTCCAAAAAAGCCCCTCTCCCAGGTAAAGGGGGAAACAATACCTCATTATCCTGACCAAATTGCTATAATGTAGTTAATAGGGAAAACTTCCATTATTCCCGCTTTCGTTTTTTACCATTGATAAATTATGTTTAGTAATATACAGCAGTTTGTTATAGTTGGTCTTGTACTTGGCTTGATGGCAATTTCAGTTTATTTGAATATAGAAAATGGATATTTGCAAAAAATAATTGATTATTTATTAACTAAATTCAAAGTACAATTCTATTGCGTTTGCATTTTTTTGTCTATCATCATCATAAGTTTTTTGGCCTATATGTTATCTTTTGTGGAATGGGATTCATGGAAAAATATTTTTGAAGTTATTAGAACTCTTACTCCCGTTGGAACCATGTATATAGGTTATTTAGCTTATAGTACATTTATTAAAAATAAGCTATCAGAAAAGCAACTAGATTTGGTTATTGAGATAATTCAGCTTTTTACAACATCCCAAGAAGATTCCTTTTATCTTACATTAAAAGACGGAGGTTACAACCATATACTTGGAAAAATGACGGATCTGAGTGTTACTATTAAAGGTTTCTTACAAAAAAAAGAAAAAAGCAATGATTTTACATTAACAAATAATGATAGATTACATATTTGCATAACTTTTCATGAACAAGTACTTGAAAAACTAAAACATCATAGAGTAAATCCACTACTCCCTAAAGAAATTGCAAAATCAATTAAAAAAATATTTGACACTTCATTATGGTATTTTCGTCATGATGACACAATTAAACAATATAATGAATATCATTTAAGTGTTAATGAATATAACTATGACCTAAATAAAAACTTCTCTAAGGAGCAATTCATTAAGAATCCTAATCTGTTGAACAGAGAAGGTCTTCCATTATTGAAATTTCTAGAGTTATTAATAGAAATTGAAAAAACGTCAATTGCATGGTGTAAAAAACATGGTTTTAAAGATTTGAATGAATAGCAGAGAGTGTTTGGGTTAAGACGGGTTCTTAACCCTCAAGAATTAGAACGGTTATTCAGCAACCCCGAATAGGTAAATAAAGGACATTGATCGTAGTCAAAATGTCCTTTATTTACCTTTTACTACTATAAAAGTTGTTCTTTCAGATAAAAAATAATATAAAGAGCTTTTACTTGAAATTGTGACCATGAACGTGGATTTATCTAGTGGTTTGTTTGAGTAAATTTTGGGCGATCGCCTTTGCCATTAAAGGAGGTACTGCATTACCAATCTGATTATATTGACACAGATGTTGTTCCTTTGTTCTTCCTTCCCTTGCTAGTAACTTTTGACTAACCACAGTGGGTTTACCTTGAAAAATAAACCAATCAGGAAAAGATTGCAGTCTTGCTCCTTCTCTAGCAGTAAAGTTGCGATTTTTATAAGGATGAACAAAATTAGCATAAAAGGATGCAGGGATAGTATGACAGGGTTTATCTGGGTGCATTTTTCTACTGTTTTGCTCATAAACTTTAGTTGATATTATTCCATTACTATTCCTTTGAAATGGTCGTAAATGTTCAGGAACATTTACTAAAGAATCACCCCAAGACATAGTAGCAAACCGTTCTACTGTTCGCCTTGAATGTTTCATGGCTACATGATTATAAACTTTGACTGACCCCAGACGCATTTGTTTTTGATATTCATTAGTTGCTTCTTTATCATACTCCATTTCTTCAGCACCTTCTCTCGCTTCAATTTCGGGTAAATCTGCAATTGCTTCCCATAAAGTTGGACAAGGTTTTCTACTATTAAGTAGGGATAATTGACCATTATCTAAAAAAGAGTGAGTACCTAGGGGAAAAGGGTTTGTGAGTTCATAGCGAGAAGCAATAATAAATAGCCTTTTTCTGATTTGAGGTACACCATAGTTAGTTGCTTCTAAAATCTCACTATATACCCAATATCCTAATTGCTTGAGTTCAGTTATAATAATATCTAGAACAGCTCCTCCTGAACTTGTCTTAGCTTTAAGGAGATTAGGCACATTTTCCATGATTAAATAATCTGGGAAAAATATTTTTCCCATTCTTAAAAATTCTTGAAACAGGGAATTGCGCGGGTCTTTTGGATCCCCTGCATTTTTAGTACAAATTGAAAATCCTTGACATGGTGGACTTCCTAGAATAATGTTAGGATAATTGTTATTAAATACATTTCTCAAATAATCATCGGCATAATTTTCAATCTTGCCAATAATTACTTTTGCATCTTTATGATTATGAGCAAAAGTTGCTCCTGCCCATTCGTCCTGTTCCACAGCACCAATAAGATCACACCCTGCTAGTTTAAATCCTAAACTAAATCCTCCCGCACCAGAAAATACATCTAATATTTTCATTTTTTCCCTAACCTCTATTAATCTTTTGTACTACACAAAGCTAATATATTTATGGTTGAAAAATAATTTGATCATCAGGTAAATCATTAAGTTTTTGCTGCCAAAATTGGGGCAGATCTAGCAATGTGTTTATGAGATTTTTTCCTTAGTTGCAATATTGTTTATTGTACTTTATCTATTAAAAGAAAAGGCGATCGCCCCCTATCCCAACCTATTGCTGACAAGTTAAGATAATAAACAATTGTGAATAACAGGATCTTGGCACTTTCCCGTCCCTATGCAAATTATCCAATTAATTTGGACTACTTATCTATAAAACGGACTCTTGTAAACTTCCATCAACAGGTTCATACTCATCTTCTAATAACCAATTTTCTGCTTTTTGCTCAGGGTGATCAGCATAAACAATTGTATTTTAATCTTTGTGCTATTATCTCTTTAAATTCTTCAAAAACAATCCATTGAACTAATATAATTCCTAGCTTACAGTTGGATTTTCCCTTATAGGTTGGTGGTGGGCAAAACCCACCCTACTAGATCTAATAAAAACAATTACTCCATCACAGTACCAAAAAAATCAATAGTATCTTTTAATGCCACAATAAAAGCATCAATTTCTTCGCGAGTATTGTAGAAATATAAACTTGCTCTGGCACTCCCCGCAGCTCCTAAAATGCGGTGTAATGGTTGGGTACAATGATGACCTGAACGAATTGCCACTCCTTCATGGTCTAATAAAGTTGAGAGGTCACTAGCATGAATCCCTTCTACATTAAATGCTGCTAATGCTGCTCTCCCTTTCCCCTCTAAACTGGGTTTGGGTCCGTAAATTCTTAAATTAGGGATTTCTCCCAATTGCTTAAATAAATAAGCAGTTAATTCCTCCTCATAAGTATGGATGTTTTCCATCCCAATCTTAGTTAGATAGTCCACTGCTGCACCCAGGGCGATCGCTTCTCCTATGGCTGGTGTTCCTGCTTCAAATTTATGGGGCAATTCGCTATATGTTGACTTTTCTAAAAATACGTCAGCAATCATTTCCCCACCGCCTAAAAATGGCTCCATTGCTGTTAAAATTGCCTCTTTTCCATACAGAAACCCAATCCCTGTGGGCCCACACATTTTATGTCCCGAACCTACTAACCAATCACATCCTATTCCCTGGACATTTATCTTAGTATGAGGCAAACTTTGACAAGCATCAATTAATACTTTGGCCCCATTTTCATGTCCTAATTTTACTATCTCTTCCACAGGATTGATACAACCCAAAGTGTTAGAAACATGCACCACTGAGACTAACTTTGTTTTCTCCCAAAGCAGTGACTTATACTGTTCTAAATTAAACTCTTCTGTCTCTGTTAATTCCACATATTTAATCACCGCCCCTGTCTTTTGGGAAATAATTTGCCAGGGTACTATATTGCTGTGATGTTCCATCACTGAGAGAATGATTTCATCCCCCGATTTTAAATTATTTAAACCCCAACTATAGGCTACTAAATTAATTGCTTCTGTGGCATTGCGGGTAAAAACAATTTCTTTACGGGATGCTGCATTGACAAACTCAGCTAACTTATCCCTTGCTGCTTCATAAGCATCTGTTGCTCTTCCACTTAAACTATGAATACCCCTATGAACATTGGCATTATCTTTCTCATAATAATGCCGCCAACTGTCTAACACTGCTAAAGGTTTTTGGGAAGTGGCCGCGTTGTCAAAATAAATTAACGGTTTCCCATGTACTTCTTGATGCAAAATTGGGAACTCTGAACGAATTTTAGCCGCGATACTTTTTTCTTGTGTTAATACCATTGTTTATTTTTTATTTATTAAAATACAAGGGACACGGCATAACCGTACCCCCAAAAAATTATGGAACCAAACAACTAAAACACTGTGTTAGTCTTTGACGTAAAGACTCTACGGGAATACGCTCAATTATATCCGCAGCAAAGGCATCAATTAATAAGTGACGGGCGTTATCTTCACTTAACCCGCGACTACGCAAATAAAAGACTTCATCTGCTTCTAATTGACTCACCGTAGCTCCATGAGAACATTTTACATTATCTGCGGTAATTTGCAATTCTGGTTTCGTATTCACCCGCGCTTTGGGAGATAACAATAAATTGCGGTTAATTTGGGTAGCATTGGTCATTTGCGCTGCTTGGGGAACAAATATTTTCCCATTAAATACAGCCCGTGCTTTTTCATCAACAATACATTTGTGTAGTTGATTCACATTTCCGTGAGGTTGGGTTAAGGAAACTGTACTGTGTGTATCTGCTAATTGTTCACCCTTAATGATCGTTAAACCATTGAGGATGGTTTCTGTTTGTTCCCCTGTTTGCCTAACTACTAAATTGTGGCGATAAAGCTTACCTCCCAAACTAATCTCATTACAAGTATAACGACTGTCACGCCCCTGGGCGATCGCACTTTTCCCAAGATGAAAGGTATTTTTTGACTCTTGTTGAATGCGGTTATGAATTACTTGCGCATTTGCTGCTAACCAAATTTCTGTTACTGCATTAGTAAAGTAGAAATTAGCTTTACTTTCTCCACATTCCTCACTCACAAAATACTCAACCAGTTGCAAACAAGAACCAGTTTCTGCCACTATTAATGTGCGGGGTTGAGAAAAACTTGGCCCTTCTCCTCCTACTGAAATATTGATGAGCTGAATTGGGTTTTCTTCTACCACATTGGGGTTAGCCCAAATCACTGCTAGATCACTTATGCTGGCAGTATTCAAAGCCGTAAATACTTCCAGATTGTTTTCTGAAAAATACTGAGTAATTTTCCCCCTATTTTCCTGGGGTAAATTTCCTAAATTCCCCACATATACCCCTTCAGGTACAGCAGAAACATCTGATAAATCAGCGCAATAAACCCCATTGACAAATACCAAGCGACTTTGAGTAGCTTCTGGTAAAGCAAACCGAGTAACATCTGAGGTTAATTTTACTGTAGCAGGTTGAAAATTTACTTGCAAAAGTTCTGATAAATCAGTAAAACGCCACTCTTCATCTTTAGTTGAAGGCATTCTCAATTCCACCACCGCCGTAGCTGCTTTATTGCGCAAATCTTGCAACCAATCAGCAATTTCTGGAGTAAAAAATAACTGTTGCTCCTGGGTACTTTTTAACAACTTCCCCAAATAAACATCATTAAATTCTACCTCTGCTGGAAGTTTTAAAGACATAACTGATGTACTCATTATGCACCCACCTCCGACAGTATTTGTTCATCAATAAACTCATAACCACGAGATTCTAATTCCAGTGCTAATTCCTTCCCACCACTTTTAATAATTTGTCCAGAATGCATCACGTGCACATAATCTGGTTGAATATAATTAAGCAGTCGCTGATAGTGAGTAATGAGAATATAAGCATTATCAGGAGTTTTTAATTGGTTAACCCCATGAGCCACAATTTTGAGCGCATCGATATCTAAACCTGAGTCTGTTTCATCCAAAATTGCTAAAGAAGGTTCAAGCAATGCCATTTGTAAAATCTCATTGCGCTTCTTTTCTCCCCCAGAAAAACCTTCATTTAAACTCCGTTCTAAAAAGCTAGGATTCATCTGTACTATTTTCAGCTTTTCTTCCACCAAATCCTCAAAATCAAAAGTATCTAATTCTTCCAACCCTTGGTGTTTGAGACGGGAATTATAGGCAGTACGGAGAAAATCTAAATTACTTACCCCAGGAATTTCAATGGGATATTGAAAAGCCAGAAATATGCCAGCTAATGCTCTTTCTTCTGGTTCTAAATCCAGCATATTATTCCCTTTATAAATTATCTCCCCACCTGTGATTTCATAGTCTGGGTGTCCTGCTAAAATCTTGGAAAATGTACTTTTTCCTGAACCATTACGCCCCATTATTGCGTGAACTTCTCCTGCTTTTATTTCCAGGTTGACACCTTTAAGAATGGGTGTACTATCTACATTTGCTGTTAAATTCCGCACTGATAAAATTACTTCGCTACCTTCTTTAATCATTGTTTCTTTTCTATTCTAAGTATTAATTACTGCGGTGCGTTACTGCTTATGCCTAAGGTACTCTACAACTGATAATTGCGGTGCGTTACTGCTTACGCCTAACGCACCCTACAACTGATTTAGCCGACTGTGCCTTCTAATTTCAAACTTAAAAGTTTATCTGCTTCAGAGGCAAATTCCATTGGTAATTGAGTTAAAACATCTTTACAGAAACCACCCACTAACATAGAAACTGCATCTTCTTCAGAAATACCCCGTTGAGCAAAATAGAACAGTTGATCTTCCCCAATTTTTGAAGTAGAAGCTTCGTGTTCAACTTTGGCAGTGTTATTATCAACTTGAATATAGGGAAAAGTGTTAGCTTCGGCATTATTTCCAATTAACATTGAATCACACTGGGAATAATTTCTTGCACCTTTGGCTTTTGGGCCCATTTTTACTAGCCCGCGATAGCTATTTTTCGAGTTTCCTGCCGAAATTCCTTTAGAAATAATGGTGCTGCGGGTATTTTTCCCAATATGAATCATTTTTGTCCCCGTATCCGCTTGTTGCTTATGATTAGTCAGAGCAATAGAGTAAAATTCCCCAATGGAATTATCTCCTACTAAAACACAACTGGGATACTTCCAAGTAATCGCCGAACCAGTTTCTACTTGTGTCCAGGAAATTTTAGAATTAACTCCTTTACATAAACCACGCTTGGTAACAAAGTTATATATGCCACCTTTGCCATTTTCGTCCCCTGCGTACCAGTTTTGTACCGTAGAGTATTTAATTTCTGCATTGTCCAAAGCTACCAGTTCCACCACTGCCGCGTGCAGTTGATTACTATCGTACATTGGCGCAGTACACCCTTCTAAATAACTCACCGATGCTCCATCTTCAGCTATAATCAATGTCCGCTCAAATTGTCCCGTTTCACCATTATTAATGCGGAAGTAGGTGCTTAGTTCCATTGGGCATTTTACTCCTTTGGGAATAAACACAAAAGAACCATCACTGAATACAGCAGAGTTGAGAGCTGCAAAGTAATTATCCCCGACTGGAACAACACTGCCGAGGTATTTTTTTACCAGTTCTGGGTGTTCCTGCAATGCTTCTGAAATAGAACAGAAAATTACTCCATCTTCTGCCAGTTTCTCTTTAAAAGTGGTGGCAATGGAAACACTATCAAAGATTGCATCTACCGCTACATTTGACAGTCGCTTTTGTTCTGAGAGAGAGATACCCAGCTTCTCGAAAGTTTCTAGCAGAGCTGGATCAACTTCTTCTAAACTGTTGAGTTTTTTGTCTTTCTTTTTTGGGGCTGAGTAGTAGATTATATTTTGGTAGTCAATAGCAGGATAGTTGACATGGGGCCAAGTAGGTTCTGCCATTTTCTGCCATTGCTGATAAGCTTTGAGACGGAAGTCCAGCATAAATTCTGGCTCATTTTTTAATGCAGAAATCATGCGGATAGTTTCTTCATTTAGTCCACGTGGTACGGTTTCCGCTTCAATATCTGTGATAAATCCGTATTTATAGGGCTGATTGACTAATGTTGTAACTGCTGTACTCATAAAGTGTTCTCTCGCTGAAGGTTTTTTTCGGCTGGGCGAGACTGCTTACCGAAAATACTATACTATGGACTTAGGCAACAAATTTGTTGTTTAACTTTATTTTACCTACTTGAGCAACAAAATTGTTGTTTAAGTTAAAAAAATTTTTTGATTTGGGGTAAAGCCATCTTCTAGCTTAAGGGGGAAGGGGCTTTCAGCGATCACTGCTCATTAAAGTAAGACCATGAAAATCATTCAGCAACATTCCACTAAACAAGATATATTGCAATATCTGCTTAAAGAAGGTGAAGCAACAGCGACACAGATAGCAGAAGCCTTGGAGATTACGCCACAGGCGACACGCCGTCATTTAAAAGATTTAGAAGAGGAGGAGTTGGTAGAACATGCAGCGGTACAACCGAAAATGGGAAGACCTCAGTATGTGTATCAACTAAGTCGAATTGGACGGGGAGTCTTTCCCCACCGTTACGGCGAATTTGCTGTATCTTTTTTAGATATTTTAGCAGACACTTTCGGGGAAAAACAAGTAGGGGAGGTTTTACGCAAACAATGGGAAAGAAAAGCCAAAGAATACAGTAAATTTTTAAGTGATGGTTCTCTGCAAGAGCGGATGACAAAATTAGTAGAATTACGTCGCCAAGAAGGTTATATGGCAGAGCTACATAAAATCGATGAAACGAAAAATGGAAACAAATTTTTCCTGGCAGAACATAATTGTGCAATAGTTGATGTAGCTGAGTCCTATCCTAGTGTTTGTGGACATGAATTAGAAATG
Source organism: Gomphosphaeria aponina SAG 52.96 = DSM 107014 (assembly GCA_016903655.1). GTDB lineage: Bacteria > Cyanobacteriota > Cyanobacteriia > Cyanobacteriales > Gomphosphaeriaceae > Gomphosphaeria > Gomphosphaeria aponina. The sequence goes on along the minus strand of JADQBC010000014.1, from coordinate 1,455 downwards.
TTTGGCGCAGTTTTACCAGATTGTATCGTGGAAAGAACTCACTGGATTAATAATGGAGAACATCGCTGTGGTTATTTAATTCAACTAAAACAATAATTATGAATTCCCAAGCACAATTTTTAACCCCAGAAGAATCAGCAGATGTAGATAAAGCTTTGCTTTCTTCTCCCGAAAAATTTCTCACTCGCTTAACCATTTCATCCCTGAGACTATTAAAAATTATTGCCCAAGATGTGGCAGTGCCAATTGAAGAATTAACCTATGAGCAGGTGATAGGATGGTTTGAGCAGGATAGTAAAATTCGCAGAGAAAAAGGCATTGATGCAGCAGTGCTGAAATGGTAAGCTAATTAAGTAGGTAGGCAAAATTATTTATACAATTTCTGTAGGGGCGGGTTTAGGGATCACCTATGTTGCACAACAAAAATTGATTGTTCAAAACCCGCCCTCACCCATGTAATTAATTTTGTCTAATTACTTAATAATTTATTAATAGGAGAGAAAAGCATGGTAATGACATTAAAAGTACCGAGTATGGTTTGTGAGGGTTGTGGGGAAAGAATTACTAAAGAAATTAATACCCATGACCCAGAAGCAAAAGTGAATGTTGATTTAACAGGAAAAATAGTTACTGTTGAAAGTACTCTTTCTGAAGAGTCAATTAAGGAAATGATTGTGGCTGTTGGTCATACAGTAGAGTAAATTATCTTTTTGGTCATTGACAATAATTTACAAATGTAGATTATGAGGTGCGTTAGCGCGCTTTCAGCAATGCCGATATTTTTGGTTGGCGATCGCCCTTTAACTTCTGAGAATAAAAAATCAAAAGCGATCGCCCTTTAACTTCTGAAATTTACTTTACTTTGCAGCAAATTTACCTTGCCAACTAACATTTATTTTTTGATAATTAGCAATATTTTCATCTGTCACCACTTGCTTAAATAAGTTACGCAACTCCTCTTTTTCCCACTCATTTAAACAGTCATTATTATTTAAAGTTCCTACAGAAAGCTGAGGATTACCACCATTTTCTAAGTATCTTTGTCTAGAAATTGCTGCCAATTCATTTAAGCGATTAATTTTTTCTTGAATACAATTATTTTTTGTCATAATCTTGAACCCAATTAAGTGGATAAATGTCTCCATTACGGAGAATCACTGCGGTAGGTAAGCTTGAACTAGGAGTGGTAATCAACCATAATCCTCGTTCACTCTCATACCAATCATAATTGATGAGTTCGAGAGTTTGTAAAGCATTGATGATTAAATATTGTTCGTTACTTGGTTCCTGATTATCTATTTTTAGATATTAGATCCCACATTCCGCACGTCATTTTGCAATATACCAATTCAGACGAAATCGGCGATGCCTGCGGCGGGCTGCGCCTACGCAGACAACTATTTTTAGAGGCTAATTAAGTACTTATACTTAGCTTATTTAAGATATTGGCGATCG
>JADQBC010000050.1 GCA_016903655.1 Gomphosphaeria aponina SAG 52.96 = DSM 107014 | reverse complement strand
TTCCTGAGTTAAACCTGTGGTGAGCAGTTTTTGAGCATCAGCAATTCCCTGTGCTTCTATTTTCTTTCTTTCTGCCTCTTTTTTAGTTTGTTCTAGGGAAAATTCTAGAGCTTGACGTTCTTTTTCATTAATAAATTGTTGTTGTTGACTTTCTTGTTGCGCTTTTAACTTTTCTTGAATTGCTACTTGAATTGTTTCTGGTAATGCCACATCTCTTAAGAGCGCTTCTTCAACAACAAAACCCAAAGGTGTTAATTGTTCCCTAATTTTTTCTTGTAATTTTTGGGCAACTTCTTGACGTTTTTCTCCGTAAATGGCACTAGCATCGTAACTGGATGTTACTTCCCTAATTACAGAACGAAAGCGAGAAATCACTATTTCCTGTTCATCAGTGCCAATATTTTGATAAATTGTTACTGCTTGTTGGGGGTCAAGTCTGTATTGCAGACTAACATCAAGATTGAGATTTAAACCTTCTTTTGATGTGACGCTAACAGCTTCTTTAATATCTTTTAAACGGGTAGAAAATTCTTTGACTTCACTAAAAGGACTGAGGAAATGAACCCCAGGTTGAAGGGGTTTATTCTCTAGTTTCCCCAAAATTTCCAGCACTCCAACTGTTCCTGCTGGTATAATCACTAAAAAACGAAAGATTAACTGATAAATGGAGGTGCAAGCTGCTATCAGACCAATTAATAACGCGATCGCTTTTACTAGATTGCGATTATTTTCCCCAGCAATAGCATTAATCCTAGTTAAGGCTATTAGAAAGGCAACCAGCGCCGTTATTGTTGAAATAATCAATGTCATAAATTTCTTTAACCTCTTCTTAACTTTTTTCTCAAATAAATCCTAGTTGAATCATAGCATTTACCCTAAAAATAAAGTATAAAAATAAGCAATAGTTTCAGTAATAATGGACTTGACTCCTGAACTGGACTTCCACCAACGTTTGGGGTTATAATCAACAGGGAAAGAGGCGATCGCTCCTACTCTAATCTGTGGTTCAAATACTCGTTTAAATAGTAACCAACTTCTTCTGGTATGAGTCCCTGAAGAATAGATATTCAGGGATTTAATTTGCAACCCAGAGGTTGATAACCACTCTTTTACCGCAATAGCAGAAGCTTCTGTGCGATGGATGTTAATATTGATTGTGGGCACTACTGCGATCTTGTTTTGGTCGAAACCAAGTACCACTAAAGTTGCGGCTGCTACCTCGGCAAAGTTGTTGTATTTTATCAAAATAGAGCCTTTATAAATAGGCAGCCCAGTAGTAATAATAATCTGATAATTACCTTTTTCAAATTCTGCTATTGCTTCTTTAATTTGCTCATCCCCGATCCAGCCTTCTACTACCAAGGCATCGGCTGTTTTTACTGGGGCTGAATAGGCGAGAAAATAGTAAATATTATGCAGAAAAAACACTATGAAAACTAACCCGACCAGCAAGATAAATAACCAGCCGCGGGCTGTGATTGTCCACTGTGGTTTATACTCTAATAAGCCCCAGAATTTATAAGCCGCCATGTTTACTTAGTTGATAGTTGATGGTTGAGTAATTTACTATGAGGCGATGATCAATTATTTTGCTCTTTGAGATACACAAATACTGATTTATCTCCAATATCTGGGGGGAGGGGTTGGACAGTTTTGCGCCCAACAAAGATCATAAATAATATAGTCCAAAGAGCGAGTAAAATTTTTTCTGTTTCTGTGGGTAGAATACTTGTGATATGTCCCAGTAGTAATCCTGGAACGAGAAAAGTGAGGAGTTTGGTTTCTAAACGATTAAAACAAAAAGCTTCTTTGAAGTAAATTCCTGTGAGGGCGGCGAAGGTAAAACCTATACCTAATATGGTTAAAGGCTGGTTGTAAATAACTAAAGCCAGGGGTTGACTGTTGGTTAATAATAATACTATGGCGCTGGTTGTCCCGATGAGCCAAAAAAGTTGTAATAATCTTTGCAGGAGGGCTAAATAAATATGAATGGTTACTAAACTGATAGCTAAACTCAAAGAAAACACCCCAAATAGAGGTGTTAGGAGTTGTAAAACTGTTGGGGTGGCTCCCAGACTGAGTAAGAAAATACTACCGATTGCCAAGCTTAATGCTGCTACTGCTAAACCTGCACGGTAAATAATTACTTCAGTGCGATCGCTTTGTGTAATGGTAAATTCCCCAAATTGTCCTTGATATATTTCTACTTGTTGTGTTGTCATGTGCTTTATTGCTGTTTTCTAGGTGGGAGTGGAGTAAAAAAAGCGCTCCCTCTTTTACTTTACCAACCTTCACCGAAAAAAATTGTCTAAAGAGTTGATCTTTAGACAATTTTACCTGCATATTTAAATTACTTGATCTTTAAATAGTGAGCTTCGGCTTCTAGTTGGCGAATTAAGTTTTCGTCCCCATTTGCTCTAGCTACTTCAAGGCGATGTTGAAGACTTTCCATCATGCTCTCACGATGAGCTGAGGCGGCTTGGGTGAGATTTTCCTTGCGGTTTTTCTTAAACATGGACATTTTTTTGCTACCACTTAATTTCCCTACACTCCTATAATAACTTTTTTTTTGGCACTTTGTATCAAACGTTACAGAAACTTAACAAAGCTTGGCGTATTTTGAACGACTTAGGAGAAGAAATATATGTTGACAAAAATAATTATTGCCTGGCTCAGTGAGGCTTGCAGGATAGTGTTGCTTAATTCAGTCATGAACTATATAGTTACAAAAACTACTAACTAAAACCCTCTCCCCACTTTCCACCCCGAACTCCCTACTTTAAGGTTTCATGCTTCAATTCAGCAACGCCGTTATTAGACATGAGTGCGAAACTAAAACCCAAATCAATTTTTATATTTATTTCATGTAAAACTCTCCCTACTCCCTACTCCCTACTCCGCAACTCCGCTACTAAAGATATGCATGCAAAAAGTCTATTGTGGGGTGGAAATTGCTGTGAACACCAATTACAATTGGCTTTCTCAAAATAATTTTCTCCTAATTTTCATTTTTCTGCTCTACTCTATTTTCTATTTGCTCTTGTTCTGCTTTTTCTTTAATTACAAGTAACAAGCCTAGCAAATTTTCATTGTTTGGATCTAATTCTATCAATTTTTCTAGGGGTGCTATTGCTCCTTTTAAGTCGTTCATTTGCAACCTAATTTCTACCAAACCTTGAAGGGCAAAGCGATTTTCTGGCTCTCTTGCTAATACTTTTTCATAACCTGCTTCTGTTGCTTTTAACTGTTCTTCTATCGCTAATGTTTCCGTACTTGTTTCCCCTGCTGTTTCTTCTGGAGGAGGAGCAGTAAACATCCGAAATAGGCTCAAGCTAGTGGAAGCTAAAAAAGCACAGCCAAATGCTAACATTAACATTCTTTTTATGGGATTTTTCCCTGTTTTTTGAGTCATATTAATTATCAATTAACCATAAACCATTTTATCCAAGAGCAAAGGTAAATAAGCCAATACCAAAACCTGTGAGACAAATTACTGCGAGAATGGTGCTAATTTGCCAATCTTGATAACCTGCTAGCTGAAGTTCTAACCGAGCTAAAATAACAGCGGCTAAAATAACTAAAAGCCTGATAAAATATTTTAGCCAACATACCATCAGGACAAAGGCAAAAGTCCAGATTAATACTGACATAAAACCTTTCACATCAGAGTCTAGCCAACTGCCGAAAAAGAAGGTTAATAATGCTCCTGGAGTAGTCAGGGCGATGGTGAGGGTCAAGATTAAAACTGTTTCTAATATTTGAATAATTACAGATATCATCTCTGCTTGTAGCTCCCAGCCCAAAGCTTCTCCTTGCTCAAGTACCCAGATGGTTAAATCAGCATTAGATTGGGATAAAATCCAGCCAAAGACACAGTAGGTGAGGAATAGCAGGATAAGTGAGATCCAGGGAATTGTTTTAATCTGAGATTCCATCTCAAAATCAGCCAGTTACTATTTATATTATAGTTGAGCAAAAAATTCTCAGTCGCTAGCTAGTCACTCATGGCCAACGACTGAGAAAAGGTGAAACTAAGACATGGTTTGAATCATGTAATCGAAATAGGGGGCTGCTTCTGCTGCATCGTCGCTGGTTAATAAAGCTAGTGCTGCTTCTTTTAAGCAATTAATTGCTTCTACCATTCCTGGTACTGGTACATTGAGGGAGTTGTACATTTCTTTAACTCCAATTAAACCGATTTTTTCGATCGGTTCTTTGTCACCTGCTATCACTCCGTATGTTACTAGCCGTAAGTACCAGCCATAATCCCGTAAGCACTGGTTATACTGACGTTGACCATAGGCGTTTCCACCAGGTGCCCTAAAGTCTGGGCGCTTCTTGAATAATTGCTTACTTGCTTGATCGACAATTTTCTTTTCATTTTCTTCGAGGGTTTGAGCAATGCGGATGCGTTGCTCTCCTGTTTGCAAAAATGCTTTAATCCCTTGAAGTTCGCCACTGCTGGGATATCGCAGCTCGTCGTCTGCTTTTAGTATTGCTTGAGTAACTACGCTCATATTATGGATATTTATTAGATCGCTTTATCTACTTTATCAAGCTTCTGTTACTTCCACTCAGTATCTGATAAGGGTTGGGTAACTAATTCTATGTCAAAACAATGGGTGGCTGCATGACAGATTGCTTCTACTATTGTTTCAATGGGTAATTTTATCCCTTTGGGTGCATGAGTGCCAAATACTTGAGTGAATAATTCTGGGTTGGGGGATATGAGCATTGATCCATGTTGCAGGATGGCTTCTCCTTGTCTTAACATGGCACTGCCGATGAGCTTTTCTCCTGTTGTTGTAATTAAATCTGCTCCTGTGGCTGTGCCGAAACAGTTGGGATTGTTGATATAGCTTCGTCCTGCTGTCCCATATTGTAACTCTACTCCGAGCGATCGCCATCCTTGCACCACTATTTCATTTATTTTCTTATATACTTCCAAGTTGGTGCCACTGATGCCAGAAGTTACTACCATATAGGTTAAGTCTCCTTGATGTAATACGGCTCTGCCTCCACTGGGACGACGCACTAGCTCTAAGGGTATGCCTTGATAACTAATATTATGCCAGGTTTCTGGGTAGCGACGTTGATGATATCCCAGGGAAATTGCGGCCGGCGACCAAGTATAAAATCTCAAGGCGGGGGGATGGTTTTTTGATCGATGTTGTTGTAATATCCATGTATCAATTGCCATTTGTACCTCCCCCGCTGCTTCGATTACGGGAATAAAGCGCCAAGTTCGGGAATTAGTTTCCACCAAATTCTTCTTTTAAAGCTTCATCATTTTCATCTGCTATGGTAGCAACCAGGGTTATTGACCTGGAAATTTCCCCTGGGGACAGTTCTGCTACTGTGCGCTGCGATAGTACTACTATGTTATCGTTCATAATGCCAAAACAGGTTTCAAAGGTTCCTGACCAGTTCATTTCTAATAATTTCCGCATTAATTCTATTTCATTTTTTGCTGGTAAGGTGAGGACTGAAGACCAAACTGTCAATAAATCTTCATCACTCTCTCCAGTTAGCTGGACAAATACTTCTACGCTACCATATTGAAATTTCCACAGAGTGGCATTTTCGGTGCGGGATACCATTGCACTGTTGTTTTCTTCCATTCCTGAGATGACCATTTCGATAATCTCTATATAGCTGGTGGTTGTTTCAATTAATTGGTCGGCGATCGCTTCGTCTGTTTCTGTGATTACTGTTTCTTGCTCTTGGGTAGTCATAGTCCTTTTTCCTGTTTTTTTTTCCTTTTCTAGTATCCCTTTTTTTTGCCTCTTGTCACTATCCTCTTGCCAAAAACTCGGTATCATAATTATAGGCTAGACAAAATTGTCTCAGTACATCTCTTAATTCTGGGTTGATTTTTCCCCAGTCTTCTGCTGTCAATGCTGGTTTTTGTTTTTTGTATTTTTGCTCACTATTATTAATTTTCGGCTCTATGATTATATTTTTTACTTTCCCTTCATCTATTTCTCTCAGGGAGTTTTCCTGAATAAATTTTACTGCTGTTTCCAAAGCTTCTTCTACCTTCAATACCTGATGGGGACATTGCAATTCTACCAGTTTATTCCAGCCTAAAAAGGAGGCGATCGCTTTATCTATTGGCTGCACATACTTATCTAAATCCCATTCTAACTCTCTCAGCAGATGATTCCGACGATAATTATATGATTTTTCTACTTCATTTTCCATCATTATTGAGGGAATAGCATCTTGGGGATTTCTTATATTATGAATTATATATTTAAATTTAACATAATAAGCTAGATTTTTATCGCCCCAGGGTGCATTTAAATCTTTGACCGTAAGTAACCAACTAGCCACCCCATCTTTTCCCATTTTTTCGTGGCCTATTTCCCATCCTAATTCCCGAAACAGATAACTTAAAAACCCACTTCCACAGCGTGGATGTCCTGTAATTAATAATAGTTTTTGTTGTGCTAATCCCCATTCTGCTAATAACTCTTTTGGTTGATAAATATTATAATCGCAATAATCACTAGATTTATAAATCCTCCCTTTTGTCAAGGTTGGATGATTTATTTTCTTCAGTCGCTGATCTGTTTTAATCACTCGCTTAAATAATTGAATCGAAGCTGATTTATTTTTGGCATTATTTCTTGTAATATAATTGACCCAATAATCTACAATACTCCCCAAATCGAGAGCGATTCCCCCTCGCTCTTTAATAATTTTACAATATATTTTCCCTAAAAATCCTGCTGCGACTAAAAACACTTCCCCTGGAGCAATTACTTCTATTTCCTCCCATAATTTCTCATAGACATCGGGAAAATGACGCTCCTTAACTTCATAGCCAAATTTCTCTTTATGATTAAATTCTGTAGGTATTTGATAAAATTTTCTTACTTCTAAATTATATTTTTCTTTTAATAACGGGATTAACTGCTCATGGCAAGATATGACTGAACAACTATCTACATACTTAAAAATCAGTTTGTATAAATCCCATGCTTCTAAATCATGGTGAATATAACAAGAAGTTAACATTTTATTCTGGAGCTTAAATTCATCTAAGCTATATATTATTGCTAACAGACCACGCACCCCCGTCCCACTATATTGATTAGTGATATTTTTAAGATTATTATTGAGCTCCAAAATCCTGATAAAACGGAAAAATTCAGAAATTCCTAGACAGTCAGCATCTTGAATTGCTGATAAATAATCTGTACCTATTTTCTCCCAAATTTTTCCATCGATGGGATTATCTCCCCACCATCCCTGTTGTACCTGTGAGCGATCGCTTATTTCGTATTCTTCATATTCCTGGGGATATTTAATAAACTTCCCTTCCCCATCTCCCAGTCTAATTAGAGAAAAAGGAGTTTTCTCTTGTATATGATTAATAATTTTAACAGCTACTTCATAAGTATCATAAGGAGAAAATTGAGAATCTATATGCACTTCCTTCGCTTTTTTCTCTAAACTACTTAAACAAAGATGTTTATATATCTGCTCTAAAGCAAAATCCTCTTCATTATTTTCCCTTGGATATTCATCCAGTTTCTGCTCTAATCTCTCCCATGTTTCTTTAATAATTCTTGCACATCCTTGAGCAAATTGGGTATAATTTTGCGCATAGGAGGTCATTTTAATACTTTGTATTCTATTAAATTCATAAATCCCCAACAACTGATTTTTATATGTAGTAAAACTAGCTACGTCTTCCTTTTCCTCAATTAAATCTTTAATGATTTTTTCTGCTTCGAGATATAATTCTGCATCCAATAAACAATTGATACATTCATTTAACTGGTTAGTCTGAATCTTATTAATATCAACTCTTGCTTGAATATATGCTACTACCTCATCTTGTTTTCCTAAATAACTCATTGTCTTGATCAAAGCAAGCAGATAGTGATTATTAGCAAAACTTCTCCCATCATCCTTCAATTCTGCTAAAATTTTGCTGGCATGAGGAAAATCTCCACATTGAATATAGCTATTCGCTAGATTCATTTTGAGATTATAATTGTTAATAAATATGTTATTCGCCAATTCAAATACTTTGACAGCTTCTCTATACTTATATTGACTTCTATATAGATTAGCCTCGTTGAAAAGAAGCTGCAAGTTTTCGGGAAATAATAATTTAGCTTGGTTAATTAATTCTTCTGCTTTCAGAAAATCTCTAGCGGTAATCGCCACCTTAATTAATCCCTCATATCCTGATGTTTGCCCTGGATACTTCTCTCTTAACTCCTGAAATACTATTTCTGCTTCTGGAAACTTTCCTAGTCTGCTTAAAGTATTCCCTTTGCTTACATATCCTGGAAGATGATGAGGGAATTTCTCTATTACTGTTTCCCATCTTGACAAGGCTAACTCTAAATTGAGGTTATTGCCAGCAAGTTTGGCTAAATTTTCATAGCCAGTGGGTTCGTATGGAAACTTTTCTATGACAATGTTAAATACGTCCTCGGCTGCTTCCAACCTTCCTAGTTGGTTTAAAGTATTCCCTTTCCAAACATAGCCGTCAATATATTCAGGAAATTTCTCTATTACTGTTTCCCATCTTGACAAGGCTAACTCTAAATTATTGAGGTTATTGCCAGCAAGTTTGGCTAAATTTTCATAACCAGTGGGTTTATATGGAAACTTTTCTATGACAATGTTGAATACATCCTCGGCTGCTTCTAACCTTTGCAGTTGGTTTAAAGTATTCCCTTTGTTTACATATCCTGGAAGATGATGAGGAAATTTCTCTATTACTGTTTCCCATCTTGACAAGGCTAACTCTAAATTGAGGTTATTGCTAGCAAGTTTGGCTAAATTTTCATAACCAGTGGGTTTATATGGAAACTTTTCTATGACAATGTTGAATACATCCTCGGCTGCTTCTAACCTTCCTAGTTGGTTTAAAGTATTCCCTTTCCAAACATAGCCGTCAATATATTCGGGAAATTTCTCTATTACTGTTTCCCATCTTGACAAGGCTAACTCTAAATTGAGGTTATTGCTAGCAAGTTTGGCTAAATTTTCATAACCAGTGGGATCGTTTGGAAACTTTTTTGTGAATAGGTAAAATACATCCTCGGCTGCTTCCAACCTTCCTACTTTAATCAAAGTATTACCTTTCCCCAAATATCCCTGAATATTATGGGGAAACTTAGCGATAACTGTTTCCCAGCGCTCTATTGCTAACGCCCATTGTTGCGATCGCATTGTTAAGCGAGCCCAACTTGCATAGCCTGGTAATCTATTAGGATACTTAGCAATAAATTCCTGAAAAACTATTTCAGCCTCCTCAAACCTGCCCAATTCCACCAAAGCATTTCCTTCACCTTTATAACTATTTATATTCCCAGGATAATATTCTCTTACCTTTTCCCAAAATTCTCTAGCTAATTCCCATTGTTTTGCCTTTTCTGCATTAATTGCTTTTTGACTTAAAGCACCCAAATGGTTAGGAATTTGTTGCAAAACTGCTGCTATAATAGAGTCATCATCAGTCCAAAACAAGCCTTCTTGATAACCATTAATAATATAATGGCGAGTTGCAGCAGCAAAATCGGTTCCAAATTTTTGCTTTAATACTGGATTAAAAGCGAGATAACTTGCAGCATCAAATAGATTTATCAGCAGACCTAGTTGTTGACCTTGCTCAAGATAATGTTGCTGGGCTTTTTCCAATTCATAGCCCAACTGTTGAATCAATTGAGGATGAGAAGCCAGATAGCGAGCTGCATCAAATTCAGCAGGAAGATTCATAGAGAAATAACAATATTAGGTTGATTAGGTTTTATTGTACCAATTATAGCAAAAAAAGAGTTGTCAAGGACAATCATCTCAAAATTAAGTAGCAACAAGTAGGGTGAACATTTTCAATCCGAGAAACCTCACTGACTTGTTTAAAATTGGCGAAGCCCACCGTAGGCATCGCCAAACTTAGCCAACATTGCTACAAACAGGGTTTTTGAGCAATCCAATACTTACTAACTAAATGATTTTCAGTCCTAATATTTTCAAAACCTGCTTTTTCCAGACGCGCTACTAAATCATCACTAATGTAGCTTTTATAATAAGGTTCATGGAAAATAACAGGAAAATTCTCCATCATAGTCTTAAATTCTGGCAAATCAAGCGACTGAATAGAATCACAAATTACATAAATTCCTCCAGGTTGAATTACACGAAAACTTTCCTCAATAACTTGCTGACGCACAGCAGGAGGTAGCTCATGGAAAAGGAAAACACAACTTACACCGTGAAAATAGTTATCTTGGTAAGGTAACTCCTCTCCATTAGCTTGTAAAAGTTGGGGTAACTCCCCAGGAATTGCTGCAAGTAATTGATTTGCTTTACGCAGATAAGCAGGAGATAAATCAATCCCAAACAGAGAAGCCTTCGGTAGAGCAGCACGAATAAATTTAAGTATGCGACCAGTGCCACAAGCCACATCCAAAACCCGAACTTTTTCCGACTCAAACACTTTTAAACCCTGTTTCAAAGGAGCAAGAATGCGCCGCCGCATCCCATCTGCCGTACCATTAAAGAGAATTTCCACCTGTAAATCATAGAGATTAGCAGAAAAATCACTCAAATAACCATCAGTCTGATGGTGAAAGTTTTGCAAATAATAGCTCGGATAACCCTCTTGATCAATTTCAGGAGAAAACTGCTGATATTGTTTTTGTATTACCCGTTGCCAAACATCTGGCATATTTAGCCACACAGCGGGATAGTAGCGGAAAAAATCCTCCCATTGGTGATCAAATAGAAGAGCAAGTGGATACACACCTTGTTGAGCATCTTCCCACTCAGCTTCAAGTAGTTGAGTAGTTTTTTCTTGCAACTTTTGTAATAATTCTGGATGAAGGGGCTGAGTTTCTGGTTTCGCCTTGGGAAGAAAAATATCCCGCAACTGGGTACTAAAATTTTTGTGAGCAAGACTAAAAGAACTTTTGCCATATTGAAAAGCTTGGTAAGTCAGCTTCATTAAGCTGTCAGGGATAAATTGCTCAATATTAAGAGTTGATTGCATCAGAGATTAAGTTTTATGTATTTTTATTAATAATGATAGCGAAAAAAAATCGCCACCAGTGTTGGTGGCAGGTAAATTATTAGTGGAAGCTCACCCAGGGTGAGATCACCATCAGTACTTAATATTCAAGTCGGTTAGCCTTGAAGTAATAATTTAAGTATAATACTTACTTTTTGATATTACATTTTTGACAAAGCAAAAATGTAATTAATAGTCTCCCTCGTGCATAAACTTTTCAAGATTATCTAATGCTTGGTGCATTTGGGTTACTGGGGGAGGAACAAATGAAGCTGTATTTAAGTTACATCCTTCTGCTTCAATCCAGTTGAGAGCGGAAACCATTGTTGTAGTTGGTCAACTAATTCTTTAAAACTTGGATCTTGACATCTTTTGAGAGAAACTTCTTTTGCTAACTTTTGAAATATAGCAGTAGAGCGAGGTTTACGAGCTTTTTTTAATACTAATTCCATTAATTCTTTTGGTTGTTGAGGTTTAGGGGTGTCTTTTTCCCAAAACTTATGTTTTTCTCCTAGTTGACGAGCTGCGGTTTCAGTTGTTCCTAAAATATTAAAAACTTCAGGAGAAGATGACCAAACCCATATCTCTAATTCAGGATCAATAACAACAGTACAACTCCTATTTTTCCAATCTTTATTAAGTTGGTTTTGAATTTGAGCTTGAATTTTATTTTTACCTGGGGTACCTTCCCACGCTACATCTACAATAACTAAAGCATATTGATACTGATTAATAAAGGTACTCAGAAAATTACCTGCTTCTTGATACACACCTGGGTCATTATATTGATGAGAAAATATCTTAAAATTATCTTTGGTTAGTGGGCGAATACCTAAAGACTGATAACGCTCTAACAGTAAAGTTTCAATAACTGCTTTTTGTTGATTATCAGCTCCTAAAACTACTAAATCTTTCATCCCAGTACACCCCCAGCATAAAGGGTTGATAAAGAAATTTGATTCTGCCAGTTTTCGAGCGCTGGATGTTTATTACCTGGTATAATTTCTGTTGCGCCTGAATCATTTTTAGAAAAACAAAGAATTTGCTCTTTTTTGGCTAAACTTAACAGCAAAGGAGAATGAGTAGCTAAAATGATTTGACTATCATAAACAGAAGAAAGTGACTGAAAAACTGCCTCAATAGCTTGGGGATGAATGCCATTTTCTGGCTCTTCAATTAAATAAATACCTGAGTGAGTTGGTAAATAAGCAAGCAAGGTTAAGGCTAACATTCTTAGGGTCCCATCAGATAATAACCAAGAGGGAACACAATTATCACCTGAATAATATTTAATCCCTAAATATAAATGTTTATCTTCTGTTCTTTCTTGCACTAAAATAGTTTCTACATCTGGTAAAACTGTTTGAATATGTTCTAACCATGCTTGTAAAAATTCAGGATTTTTCCGTTTTAAATCTTGCACCACCAGGGGTAAATTTGAGCCATCAACTTTAAAATTACGGGTTTCTGAAGGACTGCAAGGGCGGCGCATCGCTATACTATTAAGAGCTAAAATATGAATACCCTCACGGAGTAAATTTTGTACCCATAAAGACACAGGAAATTTTTCTACATCTTGCATTAAACCACCTAAGGATGATTTACGTGCACCTACTTTAAAAGTTATATTCCAATCTGTTGATTCAGCCTTATAATAATCATTCCCAGATCCTGGATTTTTACTAACAACTTTATGCCAATTTTGATTGGGTTTTCTTTGATTCCCAGGAGCTACTAAAATAGTTTTAGGATCAACTACTGGAGAGTATGGAAGTTCTTCACTATATAACCAGAGATTTTCTGCAGCAATCATCATTTCTCCATTTTCCTGTTGTCCAAACTTTACCTCATAGCGGGTATATTTATGTTTGGAGGCTAAATTTTCAGGAATTTTTAACTCTAAAGCTAACTCAAAACTAGATGAAGCTTGATTAAAAATTAATTGTTCTAATGATGTTGCTCTACCATTGGGATTTTGATAAGTTCGCAGTAAGGCATCATCTAAACCAAATTGCACATAATCCCCTAATAAATTTACCACATCGAGAAAAGAACTTTTCCCCGAAGCATTGGGCCCAATGAGCACTTGAAAAGGAAGTAAAGGCAGATCAATGTAACGAAGACAACGATAATTTAAGGCTTGAACACGACTAAGCATAGTTTTTATTTTTCATACTAACTTATCAAATGAGATATTTTCAGGAGATTGAATCAGGAATAACCAGATTAATTAATTCTTCTGTTTGATACTTTCTCCCCACTCGTAATTTCGCTCATTGGTCTAATGAGCAGTTTTGATTAACAACCATATCCCCACTCCTAAACCTAAAAAATTGGGCAACCAAGCAGCAAGAAAAGGGGAAAGAATGCCAATTAAACCCAATGCGCCGATAAGAAAACCTAGTAAATAATACATAAAAACTATTCCAGCACTCATGCCCAAACTTTTGCCTCTTCCAGTTGCTTGACCACAGCCTAAAACTGAACCCACCAAACCAAAAACTAAACAAACAAAAGGAAAGGCAATTTTTTGTTGAGTGCGGACTTGAAACATCATAATTTTCGGCTCATCTCCACTAAACTGAATGATCTCTAAATATTCCCTAGCTTGGGCAATATTCATCTCGTAAGGATCCCTACTTTTGAGGGCTAAATCTAAAGGCGCTCTGGGAAATTCTACCTGTTTGGTTTCAAATTCTCGAATTGTTTCTGGGGTAACTTGATACAGGGTGACCTGGGAAAAATCCCAACTATTTATTTCTGCATTCCAACTGGCTGAAGCAGCAACAATAATCTCTTTCAGTCTCTCATTAGCCCAGTTAACTACAGTAATATTATTCATGGTTTTACCATCAAATTTTTTAGCATAAAACAAACTTTTGAGGCGGCGCTGTTTAGCTCCATTTTCCTCATTTATTTGCTCATATTGAGGATAAAAAATGTCCTCAGTCAATAAAAAAGGCTTTTCTTCGTTGATGGTTTCCACTAAAATTCTGGTAGCCTGGTAATTAGCTGCAGGTACAATTAATTCGTTGAAAAGAAAAGTTAACCCTGTGACTACTAAACTTAAAATTACTGCTGGAGTGACAACACGATAAATACTTACGCCACAACTGCGGAAGGCGATTAATTCGCTATCCTTATTTAAACGACCATAGGCGATTAAAGTCGCAAGCAGTACGGAAATAGGCAAAGCGTATGCAGTAAATTCTGGCAGCTTCAAAAAAAATACTTGCACTGCTTGACTGAAGGGTAAACCAGACTCGAAGATTTTATTGCCCAAGTCTGACAGAGTGCCAATTGCAACACCTGCTGCGGAAAATATGCCCACGCTAAAGAGAAACGGGCCAATGAGTTCAGTTACAATGTACCTATCCATCAGGCTAGGTTGGGGAATTTTTTTCATTCACTTTCGTAGAAGAAAAACCACTGCACGCCTATATAATGATGCCAGTCTAGCGTCGTGAGTTTTCATGTTTTCCTCTCCTAAGTCTCCAGCTCAAAAATCTCTCCCTCCTATACCTATAGAACTTCTGATTTTGCTCGGGGGACTGTTGTGGCGGGGAATAATTGCTTTTTGGCTCTTCCCTGGCTACGATGAGGCTTATTATTATCTTTATAGTCAACATCTGGACTGGAGTTATTTTGACCATCCTGTTTTGGTGGCACTGACTACAGGTTTTGGGCCTAGAATAACTGGGGTTGTTTCCCAGTTTACCATTCGTCTGGGTAGTTTGATTTTATATACAGGGAGTTTGTGGCTACTTTATCTTACTAGCCGCTGGTTGTTTAATGTTCAAGCTGCTAGATTAACTCTGGCGATCGCTTCTCTTATTCCCATTTTTCAAGTTGGTTTTGGGGTGTTAACTCTCCCCGATAGTCCCCTCATCTTTTTTTGGTCAGCTACTTTACTTTGCGCTGCCAAAGAGTTCTTCCCCCTTTCTCCCCCTGAGCGCCCTACTTATCGTTTAGCCATTTTAGGGGTGTTAGTGGGTTTAACCTGTTTGGGAAAATATCATGGCTTTATTTTAGGCTTAGGTTTAATCGGTTTCTCCCTCACCAGTCCTCCTCATCGCCGTGTTTTCCTTTCTCCTTGGACCATTTTAGGGTTAAGCTTATTTATCCTCACTCTTTTTCCTCTTTGGTTCTGGAATATTCAACATGACTGGATTTCTTTGACTTTTCAATTATCCTCCCGTTTTCAACCTGAACCAGGAATACCAAAAAGTGGTTACAATTTCTTGGGGGTAATTGTTGTATTTTTAGCGGGCATTGGTTATTTATTTCCTACTTTTGGGGTTCCCCTTTGGTGGATTAGTTTCCGTAGTTTAATTGCTAAAAATAATCATAAATATTTATTTATTCTTTGGGTATCTTTACCCCTAACTATTGGTTTTACACTCCTAGGAGGTAAAGAACAAATTTTAGCAGGATGGCCCATGCCAGGTTTTTGGGGTTTAACCTTAATTTTAGGGCAATATGCTCAAAGTTGGTCACAAGTTTGGGTGCGTCATTGGCTGAAAAATTCGGCGATCGCTATTATTTCTCTACTCCTGCTCATCCTGCTGCACATTACAACAGGGATTTGGCAAAAACCAGGTGAATATGCTTTCTTTGGTGGTTTTCTTTCCCCCAAAAATGACCCTTCTACAGAATTAATTGATATTCGCCAACTCCGTCGCGGTTTTACAGATTCCCCTGTTTTAAGTGCAGCTTTAGCCAATAGTCATTTTGTTTTCACCAATGCTTATTACCTCGGTGGTTTAATTGAGATGGCACTTCAACCCCTCACAGCAATTCCTGTTACTTGTTTTAGTGAAGATCTACGGGGTTTTGCTTTTTGGTGGCAACCTGATCAATGGATAGGCAAAGATGCACTGTACATTACCCTCGAGCGTTTTCATCAAATGCCTCAATTAACTAATGAGTTTCGCAGGTATTTTAAGTACTTTGAGGAAATTGGCACTATCCCCATGAAACGGGGCGGCGTGGTTACAGAAGTTTTTCATGTTTATCAAGCTACTCATTATCAGTTATCAATCAACGCTGAAAGTCCGCATGACGCATTTTATTAGGGAGTAAGAATCGGGTTTTAGTTTGGTTAACTTCATAAATCAGTTCAGCAACGCCCCCCATTATGCTGTTTCCAACCAGTCATATATTTTGTCTAGTTCTTCAAGGGTAACTAACCCGTACTGCCAAAGAACCATCGGCAGCACACAATGATTGT
Source organism: Gomphosphaeria aponina SAG 52.96 = DSM 107014 (assembly GCA_016903655.1). Classification (GTDB taxonomy): domain Bacteria; phylum Cyanobacteriota; class Cyanobacteriia; order Cyanobacteriales; family Gomphosphaeriaceae; genus Gomphosphaeria; species Gomphosphaeria aponina. Next base: position 11,276 of record JADQBC010000050.1, on the reverse strand, counting down.
CTGCCACAGCTTTTTCGGCCATGGCAATGGAATTATTTGACAGAGATAATTCTTCTTGTAAAAACTGAATGAATCGAGAATAAGTTATAGGTTGCATAGTTTTTTTCCAATCCTTATATTTAAACTCTGTTTTTTATCTGATAATTATTTATTTTTTCCCCGTAACTCCAAGAGTAAACCTACACTAAAACTACATAAAATTGAGTTTCAGCTTGACTTTTTTTGACAAAATACCCTCTGAAAAAAGTAAAACAAGTTAACTACTCTCCCTCTGGCTAATAGCTTAGAGTAGCTAACAGTTATTTATGAGACAAGCAAACTTAGCTTATTTTATGTTCCAGACTCTTACTTTGCCTGGGTTTTCCTAGACTTTAACAAAAGTTAAACTTGTAGAGGCGGGTTTAGAAAAAACCTAGGATTCTGATCCAGAATTTTCATTCAAAACCCGCCCCCTCCGTTAAACATTAATTTTGCAGAGAAGGTACTTGTAGGGGCGGGTTTTGAAAAAACCTAGGATTCTGATCCAGAATTTTCATTCAAAACCCGCCCCCTCCGTGTTATTAGATTCTGCCACAAATATTCCCAAGTGGGGATTTTATTTGCAAATCTTAAAATAAGCTAATCTTATTGATCAATAAATACTAATCGGTGGGCTCCAAAAACTCAATCGTTACTTTATCCCCCACTGCTAAACCCAGTTCTATTGCTCTACCACCTCGCAATTCAATCACTTGGTCAATCAGAATATTTTGCGGTCCATAAGTTGGACAGGGGGTAACAGTACAGGGGGGAACATCAGCAGCGATCGCCTTAATTTCTCCCCCAAACAAAAATACCATATCCAAAGGTATTGCCACATTTTTCATCCAAAAACTCACTGGTCGGGGCGGTGCGAAAGAAAACAACATCCCTCGATTATCTGGCAAATCTTGCCGAAACATCAACCCTAAAGCCTGTTGTTGGGGGGTTTGGGTCACTTCTAGTTCTATCTTCTCACCCCCCATCAGGGCGATCGCCTTAATTGGTAGCATTTGACCTGGATTTTCTTGTTTTGGTTCGGAGGTTACCTCAAAAGCAGTGGAGTTTGACTCTACTGGGGTTGAATAACCACAGAGTAAAACCCCCAACAAAATAATTAAACTAATTTTTTTCCCCACCTATTACCTTTCTTTCAGTCTCTTTTCAAACATAACGAGTCTTTGACTGATTTTAACGCTCATAAGGCTCAATTAGCAGAGCAGTACAAGCGGAAGCCGTTATCAGAACAGTTAATTCGGAGTTGTCTCGAAGCGACCAAACCCAACACTTCCTCGCGTCAAAAGTGTCTTCACGCTCTAACCAATCTGCTCAAAATAGCTGACTTACATGAGCATTAATGTTAAAATTAATAGCTATACTCTCTGAAAAAGACTATTACCTCTGGGTAAAAAATAATACTAAATTAATTCAATGGAATTATTTAGTCTCAGAGTTAGGGGATTTGGGTAAGTCAGCTCAATTTGATGCTCCTGAATCTAGAAAAATTAGCTGGTATAATTCGGGAGGTGAACAGAGAAGGAGAGTAATTTTAGCCCTAGAAAAACTGTCTAACCCGATATGATTTTGTCTTCTCTTCATTTTTATCAGCTCATAGAATAACAAGTAAAAAAATCTAGATTAAACTTAAATGATTCCCCCAGTTAATATCTATTGGCTGAAAAATGCCCATCTACCAGTTTCTCTCCTGGAAAAGCAAGATTTCACCCCCCAAACTAGGGAAGGGTTAGCTTTATGTGATATTCAAATATCAGGGGGAGTTATTACTCAAATTATACCCCCTTCTCCCAATAATTCTGGGATAGACTTACAGCAAAAAATAGTCTTTCCTTGCTTGATAGATATACATACCCACCTGGATAAAGGACATATTTGGGAGCGATCGCCTAATCTTGATGGTACTTTTAATACTGCTATAACTACTGTCAGAAATGATGGAGAAAAATATTGGCAAGCTGAAGATATTTATCGCCGTATGGAATTTGGGTTAAAGTGCAGTTATGCTCATGGAACTACTGCCATTCGTACTCATCTTGACTCTTTTGGTAAACAAGCTGATATTAGCTTAAAAGTCTTCCAAACCCTGCAACAGGAATGGAAAAATAAGCTGATTTTACAAGCAGTTTCCCTAGTTAGTTTAGATTATTATCAAACCCCAGCAGGTATTACTCTAGCGGACAAAATTGCAGAAGTTGGAGGTATTTTAGGCGGAGTTGCTTATCTCCATCCAGAATTAGATACCCAACTGGATACTGTATTTACCCTCGCCAAAGAAAGAAGTTTAGATTTAGATTTTCACGCCGATGAAAATGGGGAAATTGATTCAATTTGTCTGCAAAAAATAGCTGCTGCTGCTCTGCGCCATAATTTTACTGGCAAGATTATTTGCGGTCATTGTTGCAGTCTGGCTGTGCAATCTTTAGCAGTAGTAAAGCCAACCATCCAGTTAGTAAAAGCAGCAAATATTGGGATTGTAAGTCTTCCCATGTGTAACCTTTATTTGCAAAGTAGAAAAGAAGAAGAAACTCCTTACTGGCGGGGAGTTACCAGAGTCCATGAACTGCAAAAACAGGGGATTCCTGTTACTTTTGCCAGTGATAATTGTCGTGATCCCTTCTTTGGATTTGGCGACCATGATCTGTTAGAAGTTTTTAACCAAGCTGTGAGGATTTGCCATTTAGATACACCCTATAGTGATTGGGTTAATTCTGTGACTAAGACACCTGCAGACTTGATGGGATTACCAGAAATAGGGAGAATTGGGGTGGGAATGTCAGCAGATTTAATCATATTTAAAGCCCGTTATTTTAGTGAATTGTTATCTCGCAATCAACATGATAGGATAGTTTTACGTCAGGGGAAAGAAATAGATACAACTTTGCCAGATTATCAAGAATTAGATAATTTAGTCTTGGGGAAAAGTCAAAGTTAAATTACCTGAAAGTTTTGAACTACCAGCATGCTCAATCTCTTAAAATTACGATTGAGCAACCTACTCTTTATTTCATATTAACTGTGATTGCTCCAAGATGGGAAAACGGATAAAATTGAAATTACTCCAGCAAGAAAACCATGAACCAAGTGCGATCGCCTTCTTTCAATTTTTACCATTCCAGTCATTGGTTACTCAACCCCAAAATTCACTTCCTCAATCATGGCTCTTTTGGTGCTACTCCTGTCACTATCTTAGAATATCAGAATGAACTGCGACAACGGATGGAGTTAGAACCAGTCCGTTTTTTGACGGAGGAATTAGAAGGTTTACTGGATCAAGCACGGAGAGAATTGGCCGCTTTTCTCAGTACAGATGCTGATGATCTAGCTTTTATTCCCAATGCTACCGCAGGCGTAAATACGATACTGCGTTCTCTTTCTTTTAAAGCTGGGGATGAAATTCTCATCACCAACCACGAATATAATGCCTGTCGTAATGCAGTAGAATTTGTTGCTAACCGTGTCGGAGCTAAAGTAGTTATTGCGAGAGTACCTTTTCCGCTCAAGTCCCAGGAAGACGTAATCGAAGCAATTTTATCCAAGGTTTCCAAAAAAACCAAATTAGCCTTACTTGACCATGTTACCAGTCCCACTGCCTTAATTTTTCCCATCAAAAAATTAGTCACAGAATTAGCAGTCAGAGGGGTAGATACCCTAGTAGATGGAGCTCATGCTCCAGGTTTTGTTAAATTAAATATTTCATTAATAAATCCAGCTTACTATACAGGCAACTGCCACAAATGGTTATGCGCTCCTAAAGGCGCAGCTTTTCTCTATGTTAAAAAAGATAAACAACCTCTAATTCGTCCTTTAGCTATTAGTCATGGGGCAAATTCTCCCTACACCGACCGTTCCCGTTTTCGTTTAGAATTTGATTGGACAGGAACCGATGACCCCACACCTTATTTATGTGTCCCAGAAGCCATTAAATTTATGGGTCAACTATTACCTGGAGGTTGGTCAGAATTAAGGCAAAAAAATCATACCTTAGCCATCAAGGCCAGAAAAATAATTTGTCAAGTTTTAAATCTTCCTTTACCCTGTCCTGATGAAATGCTTGGCTCAATGGCATCTCTTCCTATTTCTTCTGTTATTCCTGACAACTTACTCAAAGAACAATTAATGGAGAAATTTAACATCCAAATCCCAATTATTCCCTGGCATTCTTTAATTTTACTCCGCCTTTCTGCCCAACTATATAACAGTCCCCAACAGTACGAATATTTAGCACAATCTCTCAAAAAAATCCTGGGGTGAGTTGACGGGATTGATGCTCACAAAACATCAGGTAATCTTATTCTTTTTGGTTCAACATAATTCCCATCCAAACCCATCGCTTTATTTTCTATGGTTCTCGCTGTCGCCAAGTCTTTCTGCAAATAAATTCGCTCAATTTTATCTTCCATCCCCCCTAAAAGATAAATAATTAATTTAGCCGCTAAGTCTTTCCCCGATACTAATACTCTTTTCTTATTTGGGTCATAAATTACTCCATACCAAAGTGACTCTGGAAACTCCATTGAACTAAAACCTCCCTCTTCATCATATTGGTACATTTTCTCAAAAATCTCTTGCCAACTAAACCTTTTTCTAAATACTAAAATTCCTAATGCTTGCGCTAAAGCTACTTGTCCCACTGGACGAAATAAAATATTTCCTTCTCCTGGGGGTTTTTCATGGCTAAATCTCCTCATTCTTGCTGTATCAGTCCCGTTTTCTAATCTTTGATAACTAGGTAAATTGCCTAAATAATCGAAAAGTTGGTAGAATTGTGCTAACCCTTCTTCTATTTCTTCATCCTCTGGTCGCATCGGAATTAATCCCTTATCTGTCGGTTTCCAATGGGGGAATTTATAATATAAATACTTTTCTGAAATCTCCTGAAGTGCTTGGAGAGTTGTTAAAACTGTTGATTTGGCAGATACTGTAGCGCTATTCCAATTTACACGTGGATTACGTCCAGGCATTTCTTTGAAGAGGGGATGAGTTACTGCTACTTTCCTGGCAATAATTGAAAAACCATTATCTTCGTTAAGCAAGGCTAATTGTCCTTTACTTAAGGGTACTGCCATGAGATTGACATGGACAAATATTGACCTAACTCTCCTTTTTGCTTCCTCGTAGCTTTCCCCTGGAAGTACCGAAGGAATCAACTCAATGCCGATTTTTTCATGGCCTAAACTTAGTAATTTTCCAGGATTAACATCGTACTCTTCCATCAAATCTTCAATGGTTATGTAATGACCTGTGGGCTTTTTGTCCTTTTTATATTTTTGCAGTCTCCCAGTGGCGATTAATTCCATTAACCCTTGTATCCCCATCAGTCTGTGTTGTCCGTCCAGTGCAAATATGCAATGTTTCTCTGATACATCTAAAAGTCCGAAAGTCCCATCTTGATCCAGGGGGGAAAATTTAGCCGCCGACTGGGTTGCTCTTCCTTTCCCCCATTCCTGTGCAAATGCGTTATTAACCCAGTCTGCATCAATTACTACCAGTAGGGCTGGAAATTTATGGGATTTTCTCACCGCGAGATACTGGGTGAGCGCCCCTTGTCTCGACCAGTCCAGGGGACGTTGTTGTAATGCTTCTACTGTGTCTGCATCTGGGACCACATTTTTACTGTTTGGATCTAATTTCTGTTGAAATAACGGGAGACTCGTCGCAAAACTTACCCGCGTCGCTAACCATTCTAGTGTCACTGAGCCAATAAAAGCTTCTGTGCTACCCATGTGCATTTTTTGCACTAAAATTTTGTCATTCCTGGCGATCTGTCTTGATAGTAAAAGGGCGATCGCCTCTGTTTCCTCTTTCTCTCTCTGCCATATTTTACTTGCTAGACTTTCGGAAAACTCTTCATTCATCTTTCTTTCTTATTCGCTTTGTCCTATATGTCTTATTTTATATTTTAAAACTTGAGGGTAAAATCAACTTAGTAATCTACATAAGTATTTTATGCACATACAGTATTTTTTTCAAGGTTAAAAGCGGAAACTTTGGCGATTCTTAATAAATCTTTACATAGTCTCACAAGGTTATCTCCCTGTGAGACTAGTAACTACTAAGGGGAAATAGCATAAAATGAAAACAGATTCCATCTTCTATCAACTCTTTAAACAACTACCCAGTAAATAGACCTTTTGCGAAACCGTAAAAAACCCCACCCCAACCCTCCCCGCAGGTAAGGGGAGGGAGCCCTACATTCCAAGCATTTCTCCCCCCCGAGCCCGCGGGGGGGTAGGGGGGGTTAACACTACTTTCGCAAAAGGTCTAATAATTTGAAATTATTTGTCTTCCCAGGGAAGAAGCTAACGCCTATCGCTTTGACTCCTTCGAGATTAAACAAACAGCATCCAGAATAGATGGGTTGTTTGTACCGCTGGAGGAAAACTCTAACAATATCAGCTCTCATTGGAAAAAGAGCATAAAATTGATCAGTTTGTACTATAGTCGGTGATTTGAAAATAAAGTTGGTCAACTTAGATTATGAAAGAATAAAATATTATTAGTGTTAATATTTGGGGAGAAAACATAATGAGCGATCCATTGACCGCAGGACTAATTGTAACTCTAGCTGCACAGGAATTTATCAAATCAGGAGCAGGAGAGTTTGCTAAACGTTTTACGGCTGAAGCTTCAAAGAAAATTCCTGAGTTGTGGGGCAAAATTAAAGCACGATTAACAGGAAAATCACATAAGGTAAACGAAGCGTTGGCTAATGTAGAAAAGGGAGACAGTACAGCCATTGAAACCATTACGAAAAATTTAGATGTGGTGTTAGATGAAGATCCTGATTTTGCTCAAGAATTACAAGACTTAGCTCAGGAAATTAAAGCAGGTGAGATTAATTATAATTCCCAAGTGCAAAATCAGCATAATTATGATGGAGGGACGGGTTTTCAATCTCAAGCAAAAGATCAAGCAACAGTTAATAATGCTCAAAATCAAACAATTAATTACCATTACAGAACTCCACCTGAAAACTGACCAAAGTCGTCTGAACCAGGATCGCAGACAAAGTTAAGATCCTCCGACAATTCAGCACAAAAGCGGAAACCTTTCATTTTACCTCAATTAGATACGCCTTATTTTACGGGTAGAGAAGAGGAAATTAAACAATTAGAAAATCAGTTACTTAATCAGTCAGGTTCTCGCATTTGTAGTATTGTTAGTCTTGCTGGCAGTGGTGGTATTGGGAAGTCAGCTTTAGCTTCTCACTTTGCTACCATTCATCAAGATAAGTTTCCTGATGGAGTTATTGGTTTACGGGTTGATGGAAAAAATCGTAATGAAATTGCTTGTCTATTTGTTAATGAATATTATGACTGTTATTTAGGAGGTTCTAATCAAGAACTTGATCCTGAAGATGAGCGAGATCCAGCAATTTTGATGCAGAAAACTTTTGCTCATCGTCAAATGTTATTAATTTTTGATAATGCTGTTGATGCAGAAATTAAAGATTTACGTCCTGGTGGTATCTGTTCAATTATTGTCACAACTCGCAATCGTAATATTTCTGAGTCATTAGATATTCCTGATGAAGGGACAATTGATCTTGAGCCATTACCAGAGGAAGAAGCACGACAACTTTTAGAGAAAATATTAGGAACTGAAAGAGTTAAAGCTGAATTAGCAGCAACTTATGAGATTATCAAATTAGTAGGTTATCTTCCCTTAGCTTTACAAATTATTGGTAAATATTTGCGAAAACCTCACCAAACTATTAAAGATTATTTAGCTTCTTTAAAAGAAGAAACAAATCGTCTTTCTCGGTTAAAGCTGGGAAAGGATATGGATTTAAATGTCACAGCTTCTCTTAATTTAAGCTTAAAACAATTAGATCAAACAGAGAGAGATTTTTTTGCTTGTTTAGGGGTTTGTGCAGAAAATGGTTTTATGCGTAAAACAGCCATGGCTGCTGCTGGTTGTGAGGATGAATGGGAAGCGCGGGATTATTTAAACATTTTGTATAATTTTTCTTTATTAAATTATGCAGAAAATCGCTTTGTTTTTCATTCTTTAGTGGGAGTATATGCAAGAAATTTAGCCAAAGAAAAAAAATTATTCGCTATTGCGCAAGAACGTCATGCTAAGTTTTTTGTCCAGTGGTTAGAGTCCGATGATTTAGAAAACAATGAAGAAATGATTGCTGAAGTGGCTGAAAATCTTGATGATGCGATCTTAGCAGCTCAGTGGTTACAAACTCAGGAAAATACAACGGCGGAAGATAAAAAAGAAAGTTATGAGTTTATTTTGAAATTACAGCCTCTTTTTGAAGCCAATGGCTATTATGAAAAGGCAAGAGAATTAATGAAAAATTGCCAGTCTTGGGCGGAAAAAGCTGAAGATTGGAATGCGGTAGTTAAATATAAAATGCACGAAGCACGATATTTATCTTTTGCAGGCAATTTGGCTCAAGGTGAAGAAATAATTAAAGGCACAGTACAATATTTAAAGAAACTTAAAAGTTTAGACGAAATTAAATGTCGAGAACGTACGTTCAAGTTATTAAATGTATTAGGTAGAATTTTTCAAAAACAAAACAGGTTAAATGAGGCAATTCAAGCTTTTAAAAGACAAGTTGCTATTGAGGAACCAATAGGCAATAATAAATCATTAGCAATTAATTATAATCGCTTAGGAAAACTCTTAGAATCTCAAAATAAGCTTCAAGAAGCAGGACAAGCATATACTAGAAGTTTTGAGCTTTCTAGGGCAATAAATAATCAATCTCAACTTGCTATTACCTTAAACTGTTTAGGAGGAATTTATCAGCAACAGGGAAAATTAGAGGAAGCAGAAAAAGCTTTTAAAAGAGCAATTAAAATTGCTGAAAATATAAATGATCAATCTTCTCTTGCTATCACCTTAAACTGTTTAGGAGGACTTTATCAGCAACAGGGAAAATTAGAGGAAGCAGAAAAAGCTTTTAAAAGAGCAATTAAAATTGCTGAAAATATAAATGATCAATCTCAACTTGCTATCACCTTAAACTGTTTAGGAGGACTTTATCAGCAACAGGGAAAATTAGAGGAAGCACTAAAAGCTTTTGAAAGAAGATTTGAGGTCACTAAAAAGCGTAAAGATCAATCCTTACTTGTTGTCAAATTAAAACATTTCGGAAAACTGTATCAGCAACAGGGAAAATTAAAGGAAGCAGAAAAAATTTTACGCCAAGCTTATGATGAAGCTGTTAAACTAGAAGATGAACGAGGACAAGCCATTATTGCCAATAGTTTAGGACAGGTTATTACTAATCAAAAAGGTGAAAAAAACTTTCAACTTGCTTTAATGTACTTTCGTCAAAGTATTAAGTTAGGAAAAGAAGATCAATCCCATCTCGCCAAAGTTTATACAGCAATGGGACAAGCTTTTTCTATTAATGGAGATCTTGAAGAAGCAGTTGAGCAATTAGCTCAAGGTTTTGTTATTGATAAAAATTTAGCTAATATTAAAGGTTTAACAATTGTTACCCCAGACTTAATTTATGTTTTGCTTCAACTTAATAAACATCAAGAAGCCTTAGATTACTGCGAGCGTGCTTTACAAATTGCTCCTGATGAAACTGAATTATTAAAGTTAAAAGCTCCGATTTTATCAGCTATTGAAAATAAAAGTTTCTCACCAATTATTCGGGGAAAAGTAAGCTTTAAAATCTATACTAAAAAAGATAAAAATAATTGGGGTAAAATTAAACCTGACCATCAAGGTTATGATATTATTTTCAATGAAACATTTATTGGTTCGGCAATTGTCTCTCAGCTAAAAAAAGGAACAAGAGTTGAAGTTCTCGTACATGAGAAAAATGGTAAATTATATGCTCAAAGAATTAAGATAATTTGAGCAAAATAAACCTTTTTCTTGGGACATTATTATTCATCTAAAGGGCGAACAAAGAGAAAATCTGTAGAAATAGTGGCTTTATTGGTTGCAGCACAGGAGATAGGGATCTTTCAACCAACTATATTGATGTGATGATGTGATAGACTATGAATCAATTAATTACTAATAACTGATAACTAATATGGCTCATCCCATTACAATATCTATCAGTTAAAATAAAGCTTAGAGTAGTAAACCTTAACAAAAAGCAGGTGATTTAATTATGCAAATCAAGGACATGAATTCCGAAGAACTGAAAGCGTTAATTGAAAACACAATTGACGAAACCTTAGAATCATACTTTGGTGATCCCGATGAAGGAAAAACCCTTAAAGAAGAAGTGAAAGAACGCCTATTAGCCATAAAACAAAGGCGTGAAGCAGGAAAAAAAGGCATTCCCTCAGCAGAAGTTTATCAACGTTTAGGATTAAAACCATAAATGAGTTATTCTGTTGAATATGAATCTGAAGCTTTAGCAGATTTGGAAAAACTTGCTCCAGATATCAGAAAACGTATCGTCAATAAAATTGAATGGTTAGCTCAAAACTTTGAACAGATTACCCCTCAATCATTAACAGGAGATTGGGCAGGCTTCTATAAACTCAGAGTTGGAAATTATCGGATCATTTATCAAATTGATTTATCTGAAAAAATCATCATGATTGATGTTGTGGGACATCGACGAGAAATTTATGACTGACTTATACCATTTTTCTGAAAAAGTGAGAGACTCATAGTTAAGGGGAGAGGGGGAGAAGGGGAGAGGGGGAGATTCGCTCATGTCTCTCATAACCAAAAAAAAGGTATTAGAAGTCTATCATTCTTTAATCAAAATGGTGTTAAAGGTTCACCAATAACTAAGACAGTTTTTTGTAGGCGAAGTTTTTGCAGTCTCGCTGCCGCAGGATGTGGATTTAATTTTTGTTTTTTTCTTTGTTGATGCCCCCAATCTAACCAGTCTGCTATGTATTTATTAACAGTTTCTTTATTCTGTAAATAATAAAGAATGGTTGCATAAACCTGTTTCAAGGTAATACTAGAAAAATGTTTAATGATTTCTTCTGGTGGACGTTGCTTGTAAATGTATTCATAGAGAACACTTTCGATTCCTACTCTTGTTCCTTTGATCCGAATATCATCTTCTGTAGGAATTTATTTGTTGCAATCAACCCCAAAATCAACACCCCACTCCTAAATGATTTGTGATAAATTTGTTTGTCTTTTCCCCCAGAAACGTTGAATGTTAAGAAAACTTAGCATTTAAAGAGCTAAAATCTGTTATAATGTGGATAACAAAACTAAAAATAACTGATATTAATGTTTATTTCTAACTTCCCAAAAATCGCAAATCTTCTTTTAAAAGATTT
>JADQBC010000039.1 GCA_016903655.1 Gomphosphaeria aponina SAG 52.96 = DSM 107014 | reverse complement strand
TTTTTTTTCTGTTTAAATCTAGGATAACCACCAAGTCCTTTAAAAAACCTAGAAAAGGCATTTTTTAAAGCTCTAAAAGCATTTTGATATACTCTCGATGAAAGTTTATTACACCATTGATATTCCTTTTCTTTTTTTGTGTAATTAGTGAATAGCTTTTTGCTAGTATCTAGTTTTTTCGATGTACTAAATTTATATTCCTTGTGGTCAATTTGATTAGACAAACCTAAAGCATAGTTATAAACAAAGCGACTATAACCAGCGGGTTGTGCTAATTTGGTTCGTTCCTTGTTATTAATTTTGAGTTCTATTTTAATGGCATACACGTTCAAATATATCTCCAATCATTAATTGAGGTGATATTCCTTCTTCGTAACTTTTACTTAAATAGACTTATTTATTCAAGTTTATTCAGCAAATTCCTATTTAATAGCAACTCTTACGCAGATGCTCTTCAATTTGTTTTTTGCGTTTGTTTTCTTCTGATTTTGCAGAGAGTTTGTCAAAATTCACACTACTAAGACCCAGGTGATTCATAATCCGTCTTTGGCGATTGCCCAAGGGGCAAGGCCTGCGGCCATCGCTTTGTTTTCCTACTACTGGGGTTGGGGCTGGAGTGGCTGGGGTTTCTGGTATTGCTGGGGTAACTGGAGTTTCTGGTGCAGAGTACTCTATACTTTTTTCCCGCGACTTTTTTGCCATCAGGTTTAAATCGCTGGTTGTTTGTAAATGCTTCATTATGTCTTTTTTGCGTTCATCTGCTCCCATGGTCTTTTCTCCTTCTGTAAAGTTTTGTTACTAATCATTATTTTGACATAATAGAAATTTTCTGTTTTGTTAAGGTGATTTTGTATCAAAAGTTACTTTTTAATGGAAAAAAAATCAACTGGTTTTTATTTCTTTTCTGGGAATAGAAGTGGGATGAAGGAGAAATAAAGCTGCTCTTTGGGCAATTTCCTCTGATACGCTTATTTTTTCCAATTTTACTAACCCATCTTCGAGAAAAGCATCTCTCACCATGATCTTTTCCCCTGTATTAAAATCAGTTTCATAAAATACTTCTTTAATGCCTGAAGAAATAATTAGTTTCAAGCAAGATACACAGGGTTCTAAGGTCACATAAATAGTCGCTCCATTGGTAGATATACCATGTTTAGCTGCTTGGGCGATCGCATTTGCTTCTGCATGGACTGCACGGGATGGCATAGTTTTACTTGCATCACAACTACTTAATCCTGGATAACAGTATCCCTGGGCGGTACAATGGACTGACCCTGATGGTGATCCATTATATCCTGTTGCTAATACTTGTCGATCTTTAACAATTACTGCCCCCACAGGAAATACTAAACAAGTGGAACGAGTAGCTGTTAATTTAGCTAACATCAGAAAGTACTCATTCCAGGTTGGTCTTTGTTCTTCTAATGATATCATTATCTTCCCCACTCCTTAAAATTATATTTGGTCTTGTACATACTCTTTCCCTTTTTTTATACATTCAGCCGCTTTCTGTAACTCTATTCCCAAATATCCCATATGTTCTAATATTATCCCAGGATTTGCTGCACAAATTTCTCTAATTAGTTTCAAGGGTTTTTTTCCCTCATAACTGGCGACTTCTTCCCCACTCCCTGGGGTTGTTTGCTTCACAATTATTTTACCACTTTCTACTGCAACTAAAAAATTACCCGACGGGTCATAATAATCTCTTTCTTTACATATCTTGGCATATTCATTGTTAATTATTTTTTCCACATTTTCCCAGGTATCATCATAGATATGGGCGCTTTGACTAATAGTTATTAATGGCCCCATTGACAAGTCATAATTAGATCTGCTAGCAATTTCATCTCTGATATGTTGTTGTAATGCTCTTAACCCCATTGCATTGGCTGGCCATGCGGCAAACATATCATTACTACGAAAAGTAGCTGTTAATGATAATTCTCCCTCAACAACTCTGACCCAAATATGATTTAAACAGGGACTCCCTCCTTTTTCGTGGTCTTGTACGTCCCATAAAGACATGACCCCACTTGCTGCATCTATTTCTCCTATTAGTTTACTAATTACTTGCTCTATTTGGTCCCTTTTAAACCAAGAACGTAATCTTTGACCATAAGTATATTTTACTCCTTCTCTATCAGGAGCGTCTGCTAAAATTTGGTCAATATATTCTTCTATAAAACTCCTATTTACTGGTAAATAATTAGGCTCTGGAAAATAAAACTCAGGCGGTTCTTCTCTCACAATTGCCATTAAATTAATCAATTCTTGCCATTTCCCATCATAACCTGTTGGTCGAATTGTTCCTGTTGTTTTAATTCGATGCAGGATTTTAACCCAAGTTTCTGCAATAGTTTTACCTTCAATTCGATGTCCATATCTTGTTCCTGGTAGAATAGTTGGCATTATTTCTATTTCAGGAAAAATTAAAGGTTCTCCCCAAGTTTTTACCTCTTCTTTTGCTGCATTGACTTTGACTAACTCTACTGCTTCTGGAATATTTTTTGCTTCTTTCCATGTCAAACATTCTCTTAATTTTTCTAAAGCAGTGGCAGTAATTTCTCTGTCAATATATCCAGTAATTGGGGAATTAATTACCCAACATTCTCTTCCTGTATCGGTTTTTCCCTGGGTAAAACCTTGGCGGAAAAAGTCTAATAAACATTCACTACTTCCACTATTCTGGTCTTCTTTTGTGCTGTTTAAAACTACTAAATAGCGTACATGAGGATTTGCTAGTAAATTCCGCAGTAGGGGACTAATTCCTCTTGTAGGACTATATAAATTGCCAATGCCTGCATATTCTTCTGGGGATAAATGGTTAGCAACAGAATTTCTTACTGTCCACCCAGTTACTATTACTGTTTGTCCCGTTCCACATATTATTTGATTTGGTTTATATCTGGGTTGGTATTTAATTTTATGGTTTTGCTTAGTTATCATGTTTTTAATATCAATTCAACTTGCTCAACTATTTGCTGATGAATTAATTCTTTTTTTTCTGTCCCATCTACCTGTAATAATTCCCCTGAGTATTGAGCGAAAATATCCAGAAAGTTTTGTCTAACTTCTACAAGTTTTGTTTGATTTTCATAGACTTCTTTAAAAGGGCGATCGCTTATTCTTCCTACTGCTATTTCCACGGTAATATCCAGATAAATTACTAAATCTGGATGAGGAAATTTCTGATTTAAACTCTTAACTAACTCATAATCTTCTTCTCCATGACAATTATAAGCCAAGGAAGAAAAATAGTATCTAGTCGTAATTACATTTACTCCTTCCCCGATTAATTTCAACACTCCATCTACATTATTATATAAATGATAATATCTATCTGCGGCAAATAAATAAGCCATTTGTTCATCAAATTTATGGCTATTATCAAACCCTTTTTGTTGCTGCAAAAATTCTCTGATTAACTTACCTATCTTACCATTTGAAGGTTCGGGACTTAATAGTGCTTTTTCTCCTTTAGCAATAAAATATTCCTGTAAAAGACTAGCTTGAGTGGAAGTTCCCGACCCGTCAATTCCTTCTAAAACTATAAATAAACCTTTCATACTAATTCTTTAACTTCTACAATAAAACCAGTTAGGATATTTTGGGTGGTAACTACTTCATTTGCATTAAATAATAGCCAATTTTTAGAATTATTAACCATCACTAACCTTGCTTCTGGAAATACTAACCAAACCTCCAAACAACCAGACTCTAAATATTCTTGAGCTTTTGCAAATAACCCTTCTCCACTATCTTCTGGGGAAGCAATTTCAGCTATTAGTGGAAAACTTTGGGGTAAAATTGTAAAATCATTCCCAACTTCCTCTAATAAATCTTGGGTAATATAAGCTACATCAGGACGGCGACCTTGTTTATTTGTTCGACAAAGTGCTTCTGTGCACACTTCTCCTCCCTGAAGACTAGAATTAAGATAATTTCGCCAATAATAAGCTAGTTTCGCCTGTACAACACTATGTTTAAATGTTATTCCTGTTTTCTCCACCAGTTTTCCATCCACCCATTCCATTCTCTCATTTGGGTTGATTAAAAATTCTTCCCAAGTTACCAGTTTCACTGGGTTTTCTGGGATGGTTTCTGGTATTTTCCCTAAACTAAAATTAGTTACCATTGGTTATATTTTCCAATTCCTCCGCCAAATAAATAAGGTTTCGAGGCAGTCTTTTAAGGTTTTGTTGTTTTGCAGTAGATTTTTTTGTAATTCTAAGGCTGTTTGGGTGATAATTTCCCCGAAACTGGGGCTAGGAAATGGTAATTCTGCTATTGCTTTTAATTTGAGTTTGTTACTCATTGCTAAAGCGATCGCCCCGATTAATTCTCCTGCATTTGTCCCGACAATACAAGCTCCCAATAATTCCCCATTCCCCCGCACTATTATTTTACAATATCCCGTTGTTTTCTCTAACATTATTGCCTTACTTATTGTCTTAAAATATTTCTGCCCCACAAAAACATCTTCTCCATAGCGTCTTTTTGCTTGTGCTTCTGTCATCCCTACTCTTGCTATTTGGGGTTCTGTTAATATGGCAATGGGAAGATAGCGGTAATCTGTTTTTAACAATGGCAGAAATAAAGCGTTTTTTAAGGCAATTTGTGCTTCATATTGAGCTATATTCGGGAGGGAATAACCCCCAGTTATATCACCAAGAGCATAAATTTGGGGGTTGGTGGTTTGCAGTTTCTCGTTAACTTTAATTCCTGTTTCCCCTACTTCTACTCCTACTCCTTCTAAGTTTAATCCTTCTATTAGCGGTTTCCTTCTAGAAGTTGCCATAATTATTTCATCGGTTTCTATGGCCCTGTCTCCCGCTTGTACCCATTTTTTCCCGTCTATTATTGTTGCTTGAGTTATGGGACTATTTTGTAAGATTTTTATGCCTTCTGCTTCTAATTTTGCTTGAATAAGTAGAGAAGCTTCTGGTTCTTCTTGGGGTAAAATTTGATTTTCTTCTACCACCAGAGTTATGTCTTTTCCTATTTTGTGTAAAGTTTGCGCTATTTCAATTGCTTGGGGACTTCCTCCAACTATAATTAATTTATCGCTCAGGTAGGTTAGGTCATCTTTTTTCCAGATATCCTCGAAAGTAAGATAGTTAATTTTCAGGTTGGGTGTTGCTTGCCTTGACCCTGTAGCAATAATATAAGCACGGGATGACAATCGCTTATTTTTCACCACAAAACCTGGCTGAGGTAGTCGGCAAAATTCTCCAGCCGTGTTAATTACATCTACTCCTAAAGCTGCTAAATTTCCTAGGTTATTTTGTTCTGTAACGATGGAAATTACTTCTTTTGCCCATGCTAAACTACCTGTTTGGGCGAGTGCACTGGTTAATATTGACTCGTTTCTTTCTATGTTACCTTTTTGTACAATAAGTGCAACACGTGCCTTGAGGGAGGTAGCTGTTAACGCTGCAAAAATTGCCGCAGGAGTACTGCCAATGATGATTAAATCGTATCCAAAAGACATTTTGAGAGTGCTTGGAGGAGGAGTTGATTATCTTGTGTGGTGCGCACGGCTAACCGAAAAAAGCGATCGCCTAATTCTGGAAAACTTAGACAGTCTCTAATCAGTATTTTATGCTTAATTAACAGTTGTTTTTGCAGTTGGGAGCTGGGTTTTTCTGTTTCCACTAATAAAAAATTTGCTGCTCCCTCTAAGGGCTGTAACCCTGGTATATTTTTAATTCCTTCAAACAATTCTTGCCTGGTGGGTGGTAGCCAGTCCCAAGTTTGTTGTTGAAAGGTTTTATCCTGAATCACTGCTACTGCTGCTGCTGCTGCGAGGATATTTACTGGCCAGGGGTCTCGCCATTTTTGCCAGCGTCGGAGTCGCTCTGGATGAGCAATTGCGTATCCCAAGCGTAATCCTGGAAGACTGTAGAATTTCGTAAGCGATCGCAGAATCACTAAATTGGTATATTCTTTTACCAATGGTATCAGACTTTGTTCTTCTCCTGGGGGGAGAAAGTCCATAAACGCTTCATCCACTACCACCAGGTTAAACTCTTCTAAATAGGGCTTAAGTCTTTCCTGGGGAAACAGGTTCCCCGTTGGATTATGAGGATTATTTAGTAATATGCCACGTTTCTTTGCTTTGCCTATTTGCGGGATAATTTTATTAATTCGCAGACCACTGGGGGATATTGCCTCAGAAAGTAAAACTGGGTGAACCTTTGCGCCAAAAGTTTGAAGCGATCGCCAGTAGTCCCCAAAAGCTGGAGTTAGCAAATAAGTTACATCTAATGCTGATAATTCCCGACAAGCCCAAGTTAGTAATTCTGCCGCACCATTCCCAGGCAAAACCCAATCTGGGGGTAACTCATGCCACTCACTCAAAGTAGAGCATAGTTCGGAATAATTGGGGTCTGGGTAGGCAGTTAGTGCCGCCAGACTCCCTTGAATTGCCGCGATCGCACTTTGGGGTGGCCCCAAGGGATTGATACTGGCGGAAAAATCCACAAGCTCAGAGGCTCGGCAACCTGCTAATGCTGCTGCCCAAACTAAATTGCCTCCGTGTCTTGGTCTTTTCAAGATTTTTTTTGATGAACGAGTTAGAACTATTCTTCCTTCGGAGGAGCTACTCTTTCCTTAAAGAGCTTCCCTGCGGAAAAAGCAGGTACTTTAGTGGCAGGTATATCCATTTTTTCTCCTGTTTTGGGGTTACGTCCTTCCCGTGCTTTCCGCTCGCGGGACTCAAAAGAACCGAAACCCACTAAAGTTACCTTATCGTCTTCGGATACTGCCTCCATAATCGTTTCGATGGTAGCAGTAATCACTGCATCTGCTTGTTTCTTGGTTACATTAGCTTTGTCGGCTACCTTATCCACTAATTCGCCTTTATTCATCCAAAATCTCCTTTTTTTCTTGTTTTTTGTATCCCCTGCTCCTGAGAGCGGGGGGATAAAGCCCAGGATTTTTTAGCCATACATTTGCTAAAATCCCCATCGGCTGTTAGTTTCACTGCATTATTCTACGATCTACAATAACCTTTTGGCAGCCTCAAACCTTTATTTTCTGTATCAATTACCAGTTACCAATTACCAGTTGTCTGGGCGGGTTTTGATTTCTATTTTTTTTGTTGTGTGTCATATATTATCCCTCAACCCGCCCCTACTATATCCTACCTCTCTTACTTTTGTCTGGGCGGGTTTTGATTTCTATTTTTTTGTTGTGTGTCATATATTATCCCTCAACCCGCCCCTAGGTCTATTACGGTGGCGCTTCTTGAGTATTCACCTCTGGCTGTGGCTGGAGTATTTCCCTCGCTTCTGGACTCGGAGTATAGTCATAGCCAAAATTAGAATTTTGGGAATCATCAATAATTTGGGGAGTAAGCAAAATAATCACTTCACTGCGAATATTCTCCCTTTGAGAGCTTCTAAAGAGAGAACCGAGAAGGGGAAGATCTCCTAGAATTGGTACTTTGCTGATTGTTACCCTGTCTCTATCCTGAATAATACCCGATACAATCAGGGTTTGACCATCTCGCAAGCGAAGTTGTCCCGAGCTGAGTTTGCGCTCATTTAATAAAACTATTTGGTTACTTGCCCCTCCACCACTGTCGAAATCTTGAGTTGTGCTCGGAGCGCTTACTGTCGGGTTTACAGAAAGACTGATATAACCATTATCATCAATTCTCTCTACCTCCACTGCCAGAATTAAACCAGCTTCCCCAATCACTGGTGTTATTGTTCTCACACCGCTTTCACTATCTATTTCAGTGTTAATGCTCGACACTACCTGTTCAACCAGCCTTACTGTAGCTCCCTGTCCCTCTTGCACTACTAAAGTCGGGTCTGTGAGTATTTTCGCACTGCCATTGGTTATCTGTGCATCTAAAGTCAACAAAAACCTACGGGGATACTGATATAATCCTGGCAGTGAAAACTCGACCCCGTCGTCAGTAATATCACTTACACCTGGTTGAAAAGGATTGTTATTTGTCCCAAAATTTGGACGGGCATAGGGGAATCCCGAATCAGTATTAATATTATTAAAAGGAGCACTTTGCGGATCGAAGAAAGGGGCAAACTCAAAACCCGCCCCACTGGGGTCTGTAATTGTACCTGTTAAAGGAGTAATTGGAGGGAAAAACGTACCGCTAGCCTGGG
The DNA here is from genome assembly GCA_016903655.1 of Gomphosphaeria aponina SAG 52.96 = DSM 107014. GTDB lineage: Bacteria > Cyanobacteriota > Cyanobacteriia > Cyanobacteriales > Gomphosphaeriaceae > Gomphosphaeria > Gomphosphaeria aponina. Next base: position 22,440 of record JADQBC010000039.1, on the reverse strand, counting down.
CCGTGTTGGGGGGGTTGATCCCGCCAAAATTGAGGAGCGCTGAACCCTGATCTTGAACAAAAAAGCCGTTATCGAAGCCAAAAGAGAAACTACTACCAAAAGTCTTCTCGTTTAAAAGATTAACATCGATAACCTTTACATTTACAGCAACTTGACGGCGACGGGCATCTAACTGAGTCAACAAAGCGGTAGCTATTTCAACTTTTTTAGGATCTCCCACCATAGTTACAAGGTTGAGTCGATCATCCGTTGTCACTGTCAAACCTCGCAATAGTAAAGGTCCGAGTGCAGCTTCAGTTTGCTCTGCTGTCAGCGATCTAATGGTTGGGGGTTGGAGTCTAGTACCGATACGTTGATTAGTTTCAGGATTAATAATATCTTCTGTAGTTTGTTCTAATATTTGCACCTCTGCCCCTTGAGTCCCCAAAAAAACTGCTGCACTTTCAGCCCCAACTTGATTTAAACGGAAGGTGCGGGTAATAACATTACGTGCATCTTGGGGCAGTCTAGCACCTACATAGATTGTATTTCCCTTGCGGCTGGCTTGCAAACCCGAAATAGTCAGCACTGAATTAAATACTTCTTCTACTGGCTGGTTTTCCAAGTCGAGGGAAACAACAGTGTTTGCTTGAGCAGCAGTTGCCTCACTACCTTCTGTAGTTACTGTATCACTTAAAACCAAATTTAACCCAGCAGCCCGTGCTAGTAATGAAAGTACTTCCCGTGCAGGAGCTTCCCGCAATACCAACCGAGGAATTAATACATCTGTGCCTAAATCAATAATTTCTGGACTGGAATCAATGCTACTCACAGCAATATCCCCCACTGGTGGCGCAACTGCTCTGGGTAAAAACTGTGGAGCTTCTGGGGCTGGTTCCTGTGGCACACCATTGGGTACTGGTTGCCCATCAATACGAATGTCTGGATTAGGAATTAAAACTTCATTCTGGTTGGGAAATGGATCAATTGGCGGCTCTGTCTGCGCTACTAATGGAGGTGTTTCCCCTGGTTTTTCAGCGGTGAGTCCCAGGTTGAGACTTGGGGGAGCAAAACTTAGGGTTATTCCTCCTCCTCCTTGCTGAACAACTTGCCCTGTGGGTCGTTCTTTTTCCCCTTTTACTACCACCCGAATACTATTACTTCCTAATTGACTCACCTCAATAGCAGCAATACCAGGAAAGGGGTTTTCCTGACGGAAACTTTCCCCATTTGGCAACATTAACTGACTGTTGGGAATGTCTGCTATTAAATCATGCCCAAGAGGTACAGTAAAAATTTGCGGGGGTTTTTCCTGTTGTCCTACTGTTGTCAGAATTAGGTGAATACCCTTTTCTTTTTGCTCTACCTTTACTCCTGTAATTTGAGTTATTGCTGCCTGTAAAGGTTTGGCTGCGAGCAGTATCACTGCTGCCCCTATAAATATGCCTATTTTCTGATCATATTTTCTCACTATCCACTCCTCAGTTATTAGTTATCAATCACACTTTCCATACCAGCTAATAATTATTAGACCTTTTGCGAAAATCGAACCAAAATCAATTTTTATATTTATTTCATGTAAAACTCTCCCTACTCCCTTCTCCCTTCTCCCTACTAATAGACTTTTGCAAAAAGTCTATTGTGGGGGTTGTTCCCCTTCTGGTGGTGGCGCTGCTGCTGCTGCTTCTGCGGCTAATTCTTCTGGACTTCTAGGTAAAAGTAGCTCTAAAGTAAACTTTGTATTTAATATCGGTGGCAAGGGCAAAATTTTTGGTTGATTTCCCTTGTCTAATTTGACCATATAAAATAACCCTTCACTCACATTAGAACTCAAATTTTTCACCAATAAAACTGGTTGGAGTCGCTCTATATCCCTGATAACTGACTGAGTTTTTTCGTAAGTTCCCTGTATTTCCAGTTCAATAGTTTGCCGTTTCAGTTTACCATTTACTAAGTCTCCTAAAGAACCATCATCAATGATACTAATTTCTGCTCCAGGAGTATAGCTAATTAGTTTAGCATTATTTCCCTCTATGAACTGATTAATATCTAACAACAAAGTGTCTAAAGTTGCTGCTGTGGAAAATAAAGCCAATACTTGTAATTTATCCTCCGCTGCCTTTTGAAGGTCAGCTTCTTTTTCCTGTATAATCTCTGCTGCTACACCTTGTTTTAGCTGTTCAACTTGAGCTTGTTTAGTTTGGAGGTCTGTTGCCAAAGTTTTATAACTTGCTTGAGCTGGCAGCACCATATTCATAATAATATAACCAGCTCCAGCCAGACCAAATACACCCAAAAGAATGCCAGACATTTTTGGGGTCAGGGTAATGCCAAATAATGTGGGATATTCTTGGGCAAAATCATTGTCTTCAGCTCCCACCTCGGTGGAAAATGTCATTGTCATTGTTGAATTACTCCTTGCTCTTTTAAGGCTTCAATGCGAGTTACCAGGCCCACTGCTCCCTTACGAGTTAGTTCTTCAATTAACTCAGATGCTGGCTTATTATTCAGCATCGTTACTATTTCGTATTCAACTACTTGAGGATACTTTATTTCTACTTCCTCTGGGTTGTTTCCTGCGGGAAAATTGCCAGGATTGGTATATTCTGGAGGCAGGTTTGCTACCTCATCTTCCCCAAATTTCTCTTGCAAAGTTACCAGATCTGTTATCCTTTCAATTTTTAAATCTTGCGCTGTTGCACTTTCAATCTTAGTCACATCTGGATTCAAAAATGGAGATGCTTGTAAACTTAACAGAAAATCGTTGACATTATTGTAATCTTTAGCCACTCCGTTAATAGTAAGTTGAACTTCCGTAGGACTTAATTGACTTTGGGCGAAACTATTTATTTGCACTCCAGGGGGAACATTAGCGCTAATATCTGCCAAAACTGCTGACATGGGTTTTAAGAGATTAAAAACACTCGCTAGTGCTTCCACTTCAGCTTTTGCTTGCTGTATTTGCGTATCAAGTTGGGCTATTTGAGCGTTTTGCGCTTGTAGCTGGGTGATTTCCGCGTCTAAATCCTGGTTTTGTTTTTCCGCCTGAGTAATTTGTCCCTTGACGAAGAATAATGCTCCTAAAGCAGCAAGGGGTAGCAATACCAAGACTACTCCCCCAGCAATTATGGGGATTTTTTCCTCAATGGGAGTTGAGCGTTTTCGGATGACGGTGGTTTTATCAATTACATTACCCTTCCGTCTTTTGAGAAAGTTAATATTTATGTCATACATAGTTTTAAATCATTCGCATTCCTAAACCGATTACAGTACCTAATCCTACTCTCTGCACTGTGGCCATTTCTGTTTTTGTTTCCACTCCCAAGGATGTAATAGGGTCGATCTGAATTGCTGGTAAGTTTAACTTTTTGCTAAAAAATTCATCCAGTTGTCCCAGTCCGCCTCCTGGCCCTGCTATAAATACTTGTGCTACTTCGACTCCATCGCTCTGATTGAGATAGAAATTGATTGAGCGACGTAGTTCATCCACTAGATCTCCTAATACTCTAAGCAGGGCTGCCATCCCAGGATTAATCCAGGTTTGACCTGTGCTGGTAGTACTGCCACTACTCCCATCAGGGGCGGTGGGAACGGTGATTTCTTGCAGCATTTCAGTATTTCTAGATACTGGTAAATTCATAGCTTGAGCTAGGGCGCTATGTAATTGATAAGTGCCAATGGGGACTGTGCGGGAAAATTGCGGTACTCCCTCTACAATAATGGCAATTTCGGTGCTGTCAAATTCAATATCCACTAACACTACTGCTTCGGTGGAGGTAAACTGGCGCAATTGTTCGCCTAAAGTCCGAATTAAGGCAAAACTGTTGATTTCTAGTACATCTATTTCTAAACCTGCTTGAGCGAAGGTTTCTAAATATAAGTCGGTGACTTCTTTACGGGTAGCCACTAATAACACCCGCACTTTTTCAATGCCATCTTCATCTACAAACGAACCAAGTTTTTGATAATCTAAATCAACTTCTTCTGTGGGATATGGTAAGTATAAACCTGCTTCGTGGTTTAGCACCATGTCGTCTAATTCTTGAGCATCTAATTCTGCGGGAATTGGAATTACTCGAATAATTGATTCTCGCATGGGTACGGCTGTGGCTATTTTTTTGGCTTTTATCTTATGTTGTTTGAGCATTTCTTGAATTGTTTCCGCCAGTCTGGGTGCATCAGCTATCTGCCCTTCTTCAAATATTTCTTCTGGAACTTCTTCAGCACAGTATTTAATTAGTTTATATTGCTGTCCCTTTTTGCTCATTTGCACTAAACTTATTTTTTCGGGAGTAATTTCAATCCCGATTCCTTTTGTATTTCCTGAAAATAAATCTGTGATTTTATTTAACATATTTTTCTCAATTCTCAGTTATTCGTTAAAAACATCAATGTATATTTGCTGTTGGCTCACAAACAGCCCTTTCCTAAGAAATGACCAATGACTAACATGGTTCATGGTTCATGGTTCATGGTTCATGGTTAACTATCAACTATCAACTATCAACTATCAACTATCAACTCTACTATCTAATTTAGCTCAGAATCGTTTTGTTTGGTATATTGGGATGGACAAAATCAGTCAAGTTTTATTAAGTTTTCTTCAAAATGAACCGTATTTTAAAGTATAAATGTTATTTGTTGTGGGCGGTGTTGGGCTTATTGCTGAGTCAACTTGCTAGTTGTCAACCTGTCTCTTCTCCAGAATTGGAATTTTGGACTATGCAGCTTCAACCTCAGTTTACTCCATATTTTAATGAGGTAATTACTCGCTTTGAACAAGAAAATCAAGGGGTTAAGGTGCGCACCTCAGACGTACCTTGGGCTGCCATGGAAAGTAAAATTCTGACTGCGGTTGCGGCTAATACGGCTCCAGATGTGGTTAACCTTAATCCCAATTTTGCCTCCGAGTTGGCACAGCGCAATGCTTGGTTGGTAATTCCTTCTGAAGTGCAAAAGCAGTATTTACCGCAGATTTGGCAAGCTAGCACCATTGATAATTTGAGTTTTGGTGTTCCCTGGTATTTAACCACTCGTGTCACTATTTATAATCAGGATTTATTGGCTCAAGGGGGAATTAAGGCTCCACCAGCAACTTACACTGAATTGGCACAGTTTGCACGGGAAGTTAAGGAAAAAACAGGCAAATATGCTTTTTTTGTGACTTTTGTACCCCGAGATTCGGGGGAAGTGTTGGAATCTTTCGTACAAATGGGGGTACAGTTGGTGGATGATGGGGGGAAGGCGGCTTTTAATACTCCTGTAGGTGTTGCGGCTTTTCAATATTGGGTGGATTTGTATCAACAGGATTTATTACCACCAGAAGTGCTGACTTCTGGCCATCGCTACGCTATTGAATTATATCAAGCTGGGGAAACTGCTTTACTCTCTTCGGGGGCGGAAATGCTGCAGAGTATTGAAAATAATGCGCCAAGTGTTTATAAAGTTTCTGCTGCTGCACCTCAAATTACTGGCAAGACTGGGAAGAAAAATGTGGCAGTGATGAATTTGGTGATTCCCCGCAATAGCGATCGCCCTGATGAGGCGCTGAAATTTGCTCTTTTTGTTACAAATACGGCAAATCAGTTGGCTTTTGCTCAAGTAGCAAATGTCCTCCCCTCTACGGTGGATTCTGTACAGCAATATATCCAAGAGTTGGAGGCGATCGCTCATCCTTCTCCAGCAGAAATAGCCCAAAAAGTTAGTGCTAGTCAGCTTAAAGATGCAGAAGTATTAATTCCTGCTATGAAAGATATTCATGTTCTCCAAAAAATTATTTATGAGCAGTTGCAAGGTGCAATGTTAAATGAAAAAACTGTGCAGCAAGCTGTTCAAGATGCTGCTAATCAATGGAATACAATAGTTGATGATTAATTATCAACTATCAACTATCAACTATCAACCATCAACTATCAAGAGGAAGATCTTGTGCTAATTTTTGCATAATTTCTTGCTTGGTCTTTTCAAAAGATTCTCTCAGCATTTGCTTACTAATATGTGCTTCGTATTTTTTAATAATTATATTATTACTTACATTTGCCCATTTTTCCAACAGATGGCGTTGTTTCTGGCGAATATTTACATTCATTACGTGCTGACACTGTTGGGGTTCTTCTAGGGCAAATAATAAGATATGATAAGTCTTAACTTCTGCCAAAGTGCGGACAACTTCCTGACCGATATTCTGCTTAAGATCTAAATAACAGGGCAACCAGCGGGGTTCATGTTTGTGACTATAAAGGAGGGTGATCCACAGTACCATTGGATGGGGATAACTTTGAAATAAAAAATGACTGTAGCGCAGGTTATACATCCTTTTGACAATATCTTCACACTCTAACATTGCCCAAATACTTACCATCATTCCTTCTGGTCTATTTGTCAAACAAGGAAATACTATTTTCTGTAGAGGTTTATCTTCTGGCCAAGCATTTTGTAAATATATTTCTTCGAGTGAAAGCTCTTCTATGGTTTCTCTATTTTCTGGCTGTAAAGTAGGTAAAGCTACTTCTTCTTTTTCCTGAAACTTTAAAGTAATACTAACATTTTCTTCTGGTAAAAATAATTTTTCTGCCCCTGGTTTTTGCTCTATTTTTTCATGAATTTTATTCTGAGCTTCAGGTTCTTGAATTTGTGGATTAAAGGGGTTTTCTAAACTTTTGATTACCTGTAAAATTTCACCAACACCTTGAATGCGATCGCCTGGTCTTTTTGCCAGACATTTCATAATTATTACCCCTAATTCTTCTGGTAAGTTTAATGCTGCTGGTAATGGTTTTGGTGGCAACTCTTGATGAGCCACCTCCCATGCTTCTCGAGACATATTTTCCACAAAAAAAGGCAATTCTTTTGCCACCATTTCATACATCACCACCCCCAAACTATAAATATCAGAACGGTTATCTAATTTCTTGCCTAATATTTGTTCTGGGGAACAATATTGAGGTGCCATAAATTTATGACTTTGCTCATAATCACCTTTCAGTAATTCTGCAATCCCAAAATCCAAGACTTTTACCAATTGATTCTTAATTATAAAAATATTGCTGGGCTTAATATCTTGATGAATAACTGGGATAATTTCCCCTTCAAAAATAATCCCATTATGGGCTATTTCCATTGCTAAACATATTTGATGAATCAGGTTTAAAGATTGAGGCAATTCTAATGGTAACTTCATCAATTCTTTCAGACTTTTTCCCTCAAGTAATTCCATCACATAAAAAGGAATTCCATCTTCATCTAACCCATAATCTTTTATAATAACAATATGGTTACTTTTCTCTCCCAACATGGTACTTATTCCCGCTACTCTGCCAAACCTTTCCACCATTTTCAGGTTTAGATGGGCCCGAGAGAGAACTTTCACTGCTACAGTTGCCCCACCATAAATGTCCTTAGCTCGATAAATTTCTCCCATATAACCTTTACCTACCAACTCTTTAAGTTGATAGCGGTTAGCGAGTAAACGCTCAAGTGGTGGTTCTGTATTCATAACTTGCTTATGCCTTCTCAAAATATTATTTGACTCATTAATAATTCTAATTTAGCATTGTGTTTAACTCAGGGATAATTTTTTGGGCTTGTAAGTACAGTAAGTCTAAATCAGTTGTGCAGAGCTACCCCAGGGTGTTGATTATGCCTAAAATTTGAAGTAAGGTAAAAAATTGTCCGATTTTTTGCAGGCAATAATGATTATGAGTAGGGGTAGCCGCTTGCACCCAAATCAGGCAATTCAGGCAATAATTTTAATGATTATATACTAGAACTCTGTTAGAAAATTGCTTGGGAATTTATTGGTCAAAATTCAGGAAAAAATCAACACCCTAGAGCTACCCCATCTCCCTCTCGAGCAGATTATAGTAGAGGCAATTCATGAACTGGTTCTCCCCTCGCCCACGAATCATTTAGGCTCACTATATATCAATCATCAATCATCAATCATCAACAATTTTTCTTAGCCAAATATTTCCGCCTGGGTTTTTCAAGTATAAAGGCATTTCTTTGAATTGAGCTTCATAAAATTCTTTTAAGAAACTGTAAAAAAAGACAATTTTAAAATCTTTGTTATACTGTAAAAAAGCTCTTAAAATGTATGCCTCATTCCATGCCCATCCTTGATAAATCCAATGCTTGGGATATTCAAATGGATAATGAATATCATGAAAATGGATTATGACTCCACTCTGAAGTACTGGCATAACCTTAAAGAGCAAATAATTAACGTCACTGTTGGTTTTTGAAACATGGCTAGAATCAATCAAGAGAATATCATTCTGCTCCAGTTCTTTAAACAGTTTTAATTCAACATTTTGCACCTCTTGCTTAAACAGCTTAAAGTTAATTTGCTCATCACCTTTTTGAACCAAAGATAACAGTCTTTCTGGATAAGGTTCAATAAAAGTTAATTCTATTTTATTGTCAAAAAAAAGTTGGTTTGTATCCAAAGTTACAGATGATGAATAACCAGAGCCAACTTCTATTATTCTTTTGGGTTTTAAATATCTCATCATAGAATAGAGAGACATTCCATCGGCATAAGAATAGTAACTATTTTCAAAATAATATTTCATTCCCTCAGTCTTTTTTTGCGGGAATGGCTGTTCATCATAGTACTTTTTAAAAGCTGCTAAAATTTCTAACTGCTCTACTTCGTTCAAATCAATACCAGCTAACTCTCTATCTTTTGTGTCGAAAATCTCCTTTTCTTTTACCTTTAATTCCTCAATGTTGGGAATGGGAGAATAAAAGTGTCCAGGCGGTACATGAAGGGTAACTAATCGTTTCAAATCAACTAATTTTTTGATGGCTGTTTTAATCATTTTAATTCTCGATTACTTTTATACTAAAAAAATTTTTGTGAAACAGTCAGAATTTGAAAATAGGGGTTTCCCTGTGATCCATAGTCAGGGAGCCAGGAAATCTATCCTCAAAGCTCAACTCTTACATCTGAATCAAATCCAGCTAACTAACCTCAAATGAGCTTATCATTGATTGGTCATTACAGATCAAAATTAACTTCAAGATTACTTATGTCATCTTTACCCCGTAAACGTTTTGCCCAGCACTGGTTACAAAGTGAAAAAGCATTAGATAAAATTATTGCCGCCGCTGCTCTAAGTAAAAGCGATCGCATTTTAGAAATCGGGCCTGGTACGGGAATCTTAACCAGAAGAATTATACCAGAAGTAAAATATGTAGTAGGGGTGGAAATTGACCGCGACTTGTGTAAAAAATTGCTTAAAAACCTCGGCAACCAGGAAAACTTTTTACTCCTTCAAGGAGATATTCTGACTTTAGATTTAGATGGATTATTGGCAGCCAATCCCTCTTTCCAAAATCAGAATAAAGTTGTCGCCAATATTCCCTATAATATAACAGGGCCAATCTTAGAAAAACTACTAGGTACAATTGCTCAACCAGCCAATGCTTATGAGTTAATAGTTTTACTGGTACAGAAAGAAGTAGGCGATCGCTTGACTGCGAAAAAGGGGACAAAAGCCTATGGGGGACTATCAGTCAGGATACAATATTTAGCAAGCTGTGAACATATCTGTGATGTCCCAGCGAAAGCATTTTATCCCCCGCCAAAAGTTGACTCAGTAGTAGTGCGACTGCAACCGCAAACAGCAGAGCCCCCCGCAAAAAACCCCCGCAGATTAGAAATATTGGTAAAACAAGGCTTTGCCAATAAACGGAAAATGTTAAGAAATAATTTAAAAGGGATCACCAGTGGCGATCGCCTCACCCAAATACTGGAACAATTAAAAATTAACCCCCAAAGTCGCGCCGAAGATTTAAGCGTGTCAGAATGGGTAGCCCTCAGTAATCACCTAGCGTCAGATTAATGCACTCAGTATCTCTTATCGCTCCAGGGAAAATAAATTTAGACTTAGAAATCATCGGCGATCGCCCTGATGGTTATCACTCCCTGATTATGATTCTCCAAAGTATCAAATTAGCAGACAAAATCCTCCTCCATCCCAATGGCACTGACCTTCTCCGTGTCACTTGCCATCATCGAGAAGTACCCTCTAACCAAGATAACCTCGCCTACAAAGCTGCGGCATTAATGCAAAAAGAATTTCCCTCCCTTGGGGCCAACTATGGCGGCTTAGATATTATCATTGAGAAACATCTTCCTGTAGCCGCAGGATTAGCAGGAGGATCTGCCGATGCAGCAGCAGTGTTAGTAGGCATAAATTTAATGTGGGATCTCGGACTAACACAGCCTGAAATAGAAGAGCTTGCAGCAAAATTTGGTTCAGACATTCCCTTTTGTGTCGGTGGGGGAACGGCGATCGCCACTGGTAGAGGAGAAAAGTTAGACTCCATTACCCCCTTAGATCATCTTTGGTTAGTCTTAGCCAAATACCGCAGCATCACCGTTTCTACTCCCTGGGCCTACAAAACCTATCGCTCTGTATTTGGTCACACATATATCAATGAGCCAGCAAGTTTAGCATCTCCCACCGCCCACATTCATTCTCGGCCCCTAGTAAAAGCTATTCAACAGAAAAATGCAGCAGAAATCGGCAAACTTTTACATAATGACCTAGAAAAAGTCGTATTACCAGAATTTCCTAAGATCAATCAATTACGGGAAACTTGCCAAAATGCAGGAGGTTTAGGCACAATGATGTCAGGTTCTGGCCCGAGTGTTTTCACTCTGTGCGCATCTGAAACAGAAGCAGAAGCAATTCAACAACAAGTAAGAGCAAAAATTCCCGACCCCGACTTAGAATTGTGGGTGACACAATTATGTAGTCACGGGATTCAAGTAATTTCCCATCCCAAACATTAGACATCTCCAGAAAATAAAATTAAACTCGCTTGCCCAAGGGGCAAGGCCTGCGGCCATCGTAGTAAGGGCAAAGCGCCCTTCTCAACCCTAATAATTGGAGATGTCTAATGACTAACATGGTTCATGGTTGATAGTTGATGGTTCATGGTTAACCATCAACTATCAACCATCAACCATCAACCATCAACCAATAACCATCAACCATCAACCAAATTTATGAGTGAACCAGAGTCAGTGGAATTAAAGGGCAAAAAAATCACACCTTTACGGTGTCTAGTGGGAGCAAGCATTTCTGGAGCATTAGGGTCAGGGCTATACTTACTCACTGCTGCCATTGCCCAAACATACGCCGCCAAACCCATTACCAGTACCAATCCCATTGTCCTCAATATTTCCGTTGCTGTGCGCACACTGGTTGTAGGCATTGTGGCGTTAGGTACTTTTGTATTTTTATTTGTAGCAATAGGTTTAATTTTACTCGCCATTCAAGTTATAATTCAAAGTTTCAAACAGCGTGACACCTCTTCTGCTGATAAGTAACTACAGCAATCTCAAACCCTCTGGCCACTCCGCAACTCCGCTTCTCCCCTACTAAAATGCGCTTTCCACAACAGGGGCAATTCATGAATTGCCCCTACCTACTGGTATTTGGGTATGAGATGCACTGAGTAACTGATCTTATATTTTTGTTAAGATTTGTCACAAAAATCTGGGGCAAAGTCCTATAAGCTCGTAAAGCTGAATTTTTTAGGGCAAATAAATCGAGATAATGTATTATTGACTATTCGCCTTGAATTAGAGGAAAATAGTCCTACAAAGAACAATTAATTATTGCCCAAGCTGGCTTAAATCACCAGGGGAATAGGCCAGTGATGGGTTTCTATGTCTTTATTCCCTGCCTGAAATTTTTATGTAAATAAATAACACCCAGTAACAGATATTTGCTTTTCCAAATAAAAACCAGACAAATTGAGGTAAACATGACACATTCAGTGAGCATTTTGGCAGAAATCCCCGAAGAATTACACGAATCTTTAAAAAATTACCTAGAAACTCATCCAAATTGGGATTATGACAGTGTTTTTGCCGCTGCCCTCTCCTTCTTCTTGCTCCAAAATGGAGAAAAAAACAAGATCAACAATGCCTCCCAAAATAATCGTGTATGCGCCCAGGTGTATCTAGAAACTCTTTTTCGGCAATCTTAAAATAAGACAGAAAGTTTTTATATCCTGGTCTAAGAACTCTTGTTAGCACCAATTATTAATGACTAATTTAAGCAATTTAGTAATTCCCCAACTCATTGTCGGGTTGGGGAACCCAGAACCAAAATACGATAAAACACGACACAATATCGGTTTTGCTGCAGTAGATGTTTTAGCAGAGTCTTGGAAGTTTTCCTGGCAAGAAAATCGTCGCTTTCAAGGATTCTTTGCAGAAGGAAATTTACCCAATAGAGGAAAAATTCGCTTACTAAAACCTCTTACATATATGAATCTTTCAGGACAGTCAATTAGAGCAGTTATTGATTGGTATAAACTGCCTCCTGAATCAATTTTAGCCATTTATGATGACATGGATTTACCCATAGGAAAACTTAGATTGAGGCTTTCTGGTTCTGCTGGGGGACATAATGGGATGAAATCAATTATTTCCCATTTAGGTGGTGAGCAAAATTTCCCGCGCCTCCGCATTGGTATTGGTAAATCTGGGGATAAAACAGAAACTATTGCTCATGTTTTAGGGCGTTTTTCTCCTGCTGAAACTAAAGTTATCGCTGATGTCTTAAAATTAGTTGTAGAAGCAGTAGAACTTAGTCTCCAACAAGGCGTGGAAAAGGCAATGAGTCTTTATAATGGGAAAACTATACTGTGATGGAGATTATGAAAAAGGTGATTTGTTTCGTTATTATGCTGCCGAGACTTAAGAACCTCTAATAATGCTCGTAAATACTTGAAGAAACTAGCTAAAAAATATGCAAAAGTTGCTAATGTAAGAGCAGATTTTCTTCAGAAAAAAACTACTAATTTCTGGAAAAAATATGCTTATTTGAGGATAGAAAACCTCAATATTAAAGGGATGATGGCGAACCATAAGTTAGCTGGAGCTATAGCTGATTTAGGTGCGTATGAATTTAAACGTCAATTACTCTATAAAGCCGAATGTTTTGGGACCAAAGTAGATGTAATTGACTAATGGTATCCAAGCAGTAAAGGCTGTAGCAACTGCGGGGCAAAAAAATCAGATTTAACTTTATCAGCTTGTATTTTTAAGTGTGATGAGTGCGGTTTTGAGCAGGATAGAGATTTAAATACTTCAATATTTTCACACATTTAACCAAAAATCAGCCACAATAAAGGAAAGCAATTTAATGAAAAGGTTGAGAGTATGCCTTGTGCTGTTATCCTAACGGCTCTTTCTGTTGAATATAGAGCAGTACGTTCTCATTTAACTGAGTTAAATGAAGAAACACACCCCCAAGGAACAATTTATGAGCGGGGTAAATTTGCCACTAAGGGAAAAATGTGGGATGTGGGAATTGTAGAAACAGGTGCAGGAAATTCTCCAGCAGGGATAGAAGCAGAACGGGCGATCGCCCAAGGGGCAAGGCCTGCGGCCATCGCTTATTTCAAACCCGATGTTATCTTTTTTGTTGGGGTTGCAGGAGGTATTAAGGATGTCCAACTGGGAGATGTGGTTGCAGGTACAAAGGTTTATGGTTACGAGTCAGGGAAGGTAGGCGAGACATTTAAACCTAGACCAGATGTGGGGCTTTCTACCTATAATATGATTCAACGGGCGAGGGCTGAAGCGAGAAAAAATGACTGGTTAACCCGACTTTCTCCTCAACCGCATCCTAATCCTACCGTATTTGTTGCGCCGATTGCAGCAGGAGAAAAGGTGGTGGCAAATATCGAATCAGATGTGTTTAAATTTCTTCAGCAGACATCTCCAGAAAATAAAATTAAACTCGCTCGTAGTAAGGGCTTTAGCCCTTCTCAACCCTAATAATTGGAGATGTCTATTAAAACAATATTAAAACCTGACCTGTAATTGAGTTTACCAAATAGACGATTAACTTTACTCGTTTTATCCATTTAATTTGATTAATCTATTACCTTAAATATTTATTGACGAAATCAGTAGGGGTTAAACATTCAAAATCGGCGATCGCTTGAATCAATTGACGATTACCAGAGACAAAACAATCTGCATTCCCATATTTAGCTGTTAAAAAGATTTCAATATCTTCGGTAGGAATTTGTCTAGATATATTAAGTTCTGTTAATGATTTACGTCATTCACCATTAGGAGTAACATAATAAGTATTAAGACGATAGAACAGAAAATTAAGCACTAAACCTGCTTGATCTTTTCCCCATAGATATTTACCCACCCGTCTAACTTGATCAATAATTTCATAAGATAAAATAATTTCAGCCGCTAGTTGAGTATATTCTTTACCGTAATACCCAATAGCGTATAAGATTTTAGCTTCCTCAGAGTCAGATTTTTGTGTCCCAATAATCTAAATATTAGTATCAAGACATAATCGTTGTAAGGATGATACTGTCATGATTTTGTTCTTCCTTTCTCTTCTAGCATTTCTAACTTAACTTGATGAATTAAGTCCATTATTTTCTCTGGAGTATCATAACCTTTTGCTTTCGCAATTTGACGCATTAATTCAAGTTCATCTGGTTCTTTTTCGGCAACAATAATAATATCTACCTCTCCATCTTGAAATTCAGAGGGAACGGTTAGGTTAATTTGTCCGTTTTTAACGATTCCTTTGGTTTGAATAATTCTCATTGGTAATCAGCTAAGATATAATTGTAGAATAACATCATTTTAACCTAAGATGATGAACAGGTGTTAGAGAAATTTTTCCAGGCAGGTTAAACTAATCGCTTAATTTTCACACATTTAACCAAAAATCAGCCACAATAAAGGAAAGCAATTTAATAGACCTCAAGCGAGAAGTCCAAACTTAAAATGGTCATCCTGAGAGCAAGCGAAGGATCTCCGAGATCCTTCGCTTGCGCTCAGGATGACAGTTTTTCGTAATTTCGCAAAAGGTCTAAGCTACCATTTGTTTGTACACCTTATGAGTTCATAGGATTGAAGCTTTTAGGAGAATAACAATGTATAAAGATGAAATTGTGGAAGAAATTCACAAATATAGAGAGGAGTACGCAAAATCTTTCAACTATGACCTCAAGGCAATATTTGACGATCTACGAAAAAAGCAAATTGCCAGTGGACGAAAATTCGTAAAACTGCCAATTAAGAGACTGTCTAACAAATCACTGCACCCGACCTCCTGATATATCTTTGCTATTATTCACAGGGTAAACCCATGGAATTTGGTATAAATTGTTACTGCAAAAAAGCTGAACCTTTATTTTTTTTCAACTTTGTCAAAAATTGGGTTAAATAGTACTTCTGTGCTACTCAGCCGAATTTTTTGATAACTTTAAATAAAAATCAGAGACCAGTTGCGATTGCCCAAGGGGCAAGGCCTGCGGCCATCGCTATTTAAATTTCCTATCTTCTCAAATCACAAATTTAGACAAAACAGCTTAAGTAGGTGGACAAAATTATTTACAGAATTTCTGACGGGGCGGGTTTAGGGATAACCTATGTTGCACAACAAAAATTGATTGTTCAAAACCCGCCCTCACCTATGTAATTAATTTTGTCTAATTACTTATTTTTATCAATAAGTTATACTAATTCTCAATAAACCAATAGGTTATAGATTATTGAGTCATTCGTCGTACACAGTGTATATATTGTATCATGTAACGTTTTAACCTAAGATTGCTGGAGAAATTTTTTCAGTGAAACTAATCGCTTAATTTTCACACATTTAACCAAAAATCAGCCACAATAAAGGAAAGCAATTTAATGAAAAGGTTGAGAGTATGCCTTGTGCGGTTATCCTAACGGCTCTTTCTGTTGAACGTAAAGCAGTACGTTCTCATTTAACTGAGTTAAATGAAGAAACACACCCCCAAGGAACAATTTATGAGCGGGGTAAATTTGCCACTGAGGGAAAAGTCTGGGATGTGGGAATTGTAGAAACAGGTGCAGGAAATTCTCCAGCAGGGATAGAAGCAGAACGGGCGATCGCTTATTTCAACCCCGATGTTATCCTGTTT
This sequence comes from Gomphosphaeria aponina SAG 52.96 = DSM 107014, assembly GCA_016903655.1. Lineage (GTDB taxonomy): Bacteria > Cyanobacteriota > Cyanobacteriia > Cyanobacteriales > Gomphosphaeriaceae > Gomphosphaeria > Gomphosphaeria aponina. The sequence continues at coordinate 6,495 of JADQBC010000039.1, read as the reverse complement.
GTTGGGGTTGCAGGAGGTATTAAGAATGTAATACTAGGAGATGTGGTAGCAGGGACAAAGGTTTATGGTTATGAGTCAGGGAAAGTAGGCGAGACATTTAAACCTCGACCAGATGTGGGGCTTTCTACCTATAATATGATTCAACGGGCGAGGGCTGAAGCGAGCAAAAATGACTGGTTAACCCGACTTTCTCCTCAACCGCATCCTAATCCTACTGTATTTGTTGCGCCGATTGCAGCAGGAGAAAAGGTGGTGGCAAATATCAAATCAGATGTGTTTAAATTTCTTGAGCAGAATTATAGTGACGCTTTAGCAGTGGAAATGGAAGGGCGTGGAGTCTTACAAGCTGCTCATGCTAATCAACAGGTTTCCGCCTTAATTATTCGGGGTATTTCTGATTTAATTGATGGGAAAAGTGCAGCAGATAAAAGCGGTTCTCAAGAGATAGCAGCACGTCATGCCAGTGCATTTGCGTTTCAAGTTTTAGCTAAATTTGAGATACCAAATCAAGCTCTAAATAGTAATCAAACGTCAAAAGAAACGGGGTCTAACATAAAGCAAGCTCATTCAGGTAGTGGTGATAATGTTGGCGGAGATAAAAATACTTATTATGACTTGAAAGGAGCAACCTTTGGATTCGCTGGCAGAGATTATACAGCAAATATTATTAATAAAAACCAAAATATCAACCCTAATTCTGATGAAGATATGGATTTACTAGAAATACTAACCAACTATTTTAGTAATAGGGAAAAACCAGGACAACATTTAAAATCATTAATTGCTATGAGTAAAATTAAAATAGATACGGCAGGAATAGATTATAATTTGCCTGTTCGAGAACTTATAACATCTTTTTATGTTCAACTTTTACCAAATACAGACAATTATGTATCTTTTCTAAAAGTTTTTCAGCGTCAGTTACCTAGTTATTCTATTGATGAAAAATCATTTATTAATGATTTAATTCAAAACCCTGAAAATAGATATGGGTGACTGGTAGATAAAAATTCATCTTAACTTATTCGTAAGATAAGAGATCGCATCGTTCCCCAAATAATATATAATTGAGTAATATGGTTATTTTTGGGTGGTTTGGACCTCTAGTTTACTTAAATCTTATAAGTTATATTCAGAACACTTGTGCTATGCGCCCTTTAACATTTGATGAAATAGTTAAAATAGAAGAAATTGTTATTCAATATTTTCAAGCTTGTGAAAGACCAGGGGAACACTTAAAAGCACTTATTAGGATTAGTGAAATACAAATAGATATCGCTGACCAATATTTTACCACCAATGTCAAAGAGCTAATTGCTGACTTTTATAGTAAAATAGTCGATGAACAAGATAACTTACGGCGTTTTTTAAGAGTGCTTGAGTATAAATTATCTGAAAATTCTGATGAAAGATTAAGAGTACAACAGTGTATTGAAAAATTAGGGCGATCGCAGCCTTCAGAATCAACCTCAAGATCAGACGAACACAAACAACTGCTAAAGCAGGAAAGAAGAGCATCTTTTGCACAAGGATCTAACACTCAACAACCTATTAAAATAGATAATGACATTATTATACACTATGACTTAGATACATTAGAATCAGAATTTAAATTAGGTTATCAAGGAATTTTTGCCTTTACGATTGTTGGAGATGATAGCATTTTACGAAATTATATTATTAAGAGAATTATCAAAGAACTAGACGCAAAAAGAACTTGTCGTTCACCTAGGAATATTTATTTATCTGATATGTATGAAACAATAGAAGAGGAAATAAATAGTACTGATAGTAATATAGTAAGTTTATTGAATGATGATGACTATTTAGACACCCTATTAATTATCTGGAATTATAGTCTGCATCAAGACAAAATAAGTTCTATGGCTTCTAGTTTTTTAAATCAAATTCGTCAAAAATATTCTCAATATTTAAAAAACAAACGTCGGTGTTTAATTATTATTTTAGCTAACGTATCAACGCCCTGTCAACCGAATGGTTATAATCCGATAACTGTTCCTGAAAAATTTAACATAGATGAGTTATCTGACTGGTTTTACCGTTGTTTAATTACATATGGAATTGAAGAAGTGATGATTGAACAATATTTGAACAGATTAAAAGGACAAAAAGGTGATTTCATAGCTACTTATCGTATAATTGAAGCAATAATCGATGAATTGCAAAACAAGTATGAAAGGTTATTTCAATGACTTAGTTTTATTAAAGTTTAGCTTATATTCCCAAAATAGCCACAATGATTCTATTTATTACATTAACAAGAAGAAAATCTAACTATGAATGACTTAGCTGACCGACAATATCAAGGTCAAGGAAATGACCGAAACTATCAACCCTTAGAACTACCTAACAAGATAGTTGAAGATATTCCCAGAAAAAAAGAACCCTATATTGCTGATCAAAAATTAGCAGAAGCGGTTAACGATGCGCTTTATTTACGTCGTCCTTTACTCTTAGAAGGTGAACCAGGTTGTGGTAAAACTCGCCTTGCTTATTCGGTTGCTTATGAATTAGGTTATCCTCTAAAAGAATGCTATATTCGTTCTACCAGTCGAGCGGAAGAATTACTCTATACTTATGATAATATTCAGCGTTTATATGACCTACAAGAAAATAAATCAATTTCAACTCAACAGCCAGAAAGAGATACAATAAAAGAACCAAAAGCTAATGATTCATCAGAATCACCGAATACAATTGATCGCAGAAAATATGTCGAATTAGGGAAGCTAGGAGAAGCGATTAAGTTGTCTGCTGAACAAGATATTCCTTCAGTGGTGTTAATTGATGAAATTGACAAAGCAGATATTGATTTTCCTAATGATTTACTCTTAGTGTTAGATCGCTTACAATTTGAAATTAAAGAAGTTAAAGGATTGAGATATGATGCACTTAAAGGCGAAAGTCAAGAAGACAGAAAAGATGTGCTTCCTTTAATTATTATTACCAGTAACCGAGAAAAAGAACTCCCTAAAGCGTTTTTGCGTCGTTGTCTCTTTTATTATATTGAATTTCCGAATAAAAATGATTTGAGAAGAATTATTATCAACCATTTTCAAGAAGAAATTTCACCTCTGTTTGAGGTAGCATTAAATAAGTTCTTAGAGTTGCGTGAGGCGATTTCTTGGCGTAAAAAACCCAGTACAGGAGAATTTATTAATTGGTTACGACTGTTAAAACGAGGACAAAAAAATGAAAAAACTAAAAGTTATGAAGAAATCACAGAGGAAACCTTAACAGCAACCCCATTACATCAACTTCCTTTTCTCCATACTCTTGTTAAAAATGAAAGTGACCAAAATGCTTTAGGTAAAATACAAGCTAATCTTAAGTAACTGTAGGGTGGGCAAAGCTTGAAAGGTTGTTGAAATAAATAAAAAATCTATGTGCTTTGCCCACCTTTAGTAATATTTATGGGGATCAGAGAAAATTTAACAAAGCGGGGGAACATCTAGAATAGACCTTTTGCGAAACCGTAAAAAACCCCACCCCAACCCTCCCCTTGGTAAGGGGAGGGAGCCCTACATTCCAAGCATTTCTCCCCCCCGAGCCCGCGGGGGGGTAGGGGGGGTTAACACTACTTTCGCAAAAGGTCTAATAAAGTTTAAGCATTGCTCAAAGAATAGAAGATAAAAGACTAGAAAACAGTTACTAAAAATAGTTGCAATAGATCTCTTGCGAAATTACGAAAAACTGTCATTTTGAGCGCAAGCGAAGGATCTCGGAGATCCTTCGCTTGCGCTCAGGATGACCATTTTAAGTTTGGACTTCTCGCTTAAGGTCTAATTTAAAGGCAGATGGCTCATAATAGTAATGTTGTATAAGAAGGAAAATGACTCGAAAAGACAAGTTAATTAAAAGATTCCTCAACTACTGACTGTATTTGATTTCGAGGAAATAAAGACAGGAAAAAGGTTCACGAACTCGTTTTGTTAACCCATCTGGGGTAATTATTAGTCTTCATAAACCCCACCCCCGCAATATCTTAAAAACCTACCAAATTGAACAAGTTATTGAAATTCTAGAACAGGAAGGACTACTATGAAAAAGATGATGGAATATCAAGGATACTTTGGTTCAGCGAATTATAATGATGAAGACGAAATCTTCTACGGTAAAGTAGAGTATATTCGCAGTCTAATTAGTTATGAAGGTCATGATGTTGAATCCCTTAAAGCTAATTTTCACGAAGCGGTTGATGATTATTTAACACTCTGTAAAGAGAAAGGAATAGAACCCGAAAAACCCTTGCTAGACTTTGTAAAATGAACCTAAAATAGTAACTGTAGGGTGGGCAAAGCTTAAAAAACCTTTAAAAATAATAAGAAATTCATGTGTTTTGTTCACCTTATCAATAGATCTCTTGCGAAATTACGAAAAACTGTCATCCTGAGCGCCAGCGAAGGATCTCCGAGATCCTTCGCTGGCGCTCAGGATGACCATTTTAAGTTTGGACTTTCGCACTCATGTCTAATATAGTTCTAAGAAACTGACAACTTATTAACCTAAAATTATATGACTGACAAAGAATTATTAATTGCAAAATCCATTATTGAATATGAACCGATTTTCTTACCTTTATTTAATCAGTTAAGAAAAGAGAATATTCCTGTTGGCATTTCTGAGTATTTATTAGCCATTAAAACAATTCAAGCGAGAATAGAATTAAAAGATCTTGAACGAGTACAACGATTTTTATGCTTAGTATGGGTTAAGTCATCAGAAGAGCAAATCATTTTTAATGAGAAGTTTGAAGATTTAGTTAAACCTGAACTCGAAAAGCGATTACAAGAAGCAAATGAACCGTCATCAACAGATCATAAAGACAGCCAAAATCAAACTAAGAAAGACAAAAAACCATCCATTACTTCTCGTTCTTCCTCTGACTTATCATCCGAACAAGAACCGATAAAACTTCGCTTTAGACAACGTTATAATCTTATCCCTCGTTTACCCATAACTCGCCGAGAAATGACAGAAATTTGGCGTAACTTGAGAGTTGTAAAACGAGAAGGTGTTCCCGAAGATTTAGATGTAGCAGGAACAATTAATCAAATTTGTAAAGTTGGCTTTTTTCTGCGTCCTGTTTTACAACCTCGTCGTCAAAATCAGGTAAAATTAGTCTTATTAATTGACCATCAAGGTTCAATGACTCCCTTTGATTTACTCATAGAAGCGTTACAAGAAAGTATCGAAAAAAGTGGGTTATTAAACAAAACCAGCATTTATTATTTTCACAATTGTCCCCGAAGTTATCTATTTACCCAACCCAATTTAAGCAAACCCTATCCCCTGGAGGAAATTCTCTCTCAAGAGGCGCATAACAACAATGTAATAATTATTAGTGACGCAGGAGCCGCACGACGGACTTATAATAGGGAAAGATTGAGTCAAACAAAACGGTTCATTGCACAATTACGGCGCTATACTTATCGATATGGGTGGCTTAATCCCGTTCCTCAATTTCAGTGGAAGATAACTACAGCAGAAGATATTGCTCAATTTATCCCCATGTATCCTCTAAATCGAGAGGGATTGAACGATTTAGTTAAAATATTGTTAGGACATCCTTTTCCAGCGGGAGTGAGTTTAAATGGCAAAAACCCTTGAAGCAGTAGTAAGAAGACGATGGCTGTCTCCAGAAGAAGCAGTGCGAGAGGTGGTGGCGTTTGAACGTCGTTTCGGTGAAGAACACCTAAGTTTGGCTTGTCATTGCGGGTTATTGTTAATTCTAACCCCTGAGCTGGTTAATTTGGTTCGCATTAATTTTTTAGAAAATATTGATTGGATAGCAGAAAGTAATTTTTTATTGTCTTCTTTATGTCGGCAGTTACAAGAAGGAATTTATGAGGTTGAACCTTGTATTAGAGAGGTTTTGTTAGTAGAATTAGAGAATAAGTTTAGTTGGCAACGACCTTTTGAGTTAGCTGAATTTTTATGGTTTTATTTGGATAAGTGCGGGTCGAGAAAACAAGATCTTGAGTTTAAACAGGTTCAACAATGGGTGGCTAAAGCTTATCTTGATCCTGATAGTACCATTCGGGACTTTAAGGGAATTTTAGATGAGAATTTATCTGGCGATAATGAGGTAATTAATTTAGAAAATCAAGGGGAAAAAATACCCCATTTAATTGAGATTTTAGCTGACCCGTTAGAAGCAACTAATTTATGGGATGAGTATCAATATTTAGTGAATACTTCGCGGGTAGTAACCAAGTTATTAGTAGATGACCCGAGTAATATAACTCTCATAGATAGTATTTCTTATCCAACTCTTACAGGATTAGAGAGAATGCAAGCAGAAGAAACAACAGAAGCTCGTGAAATTCTACTTCAAAAAGTGTCAAATTATATTTGGGATGAAGATCCTCAGAATCGATTGCGACAATGTTACTTAAAAGAAAACCCTTTGTGTAATGCGCAAGTTTGCTTACAATTATGGTTACTAAGTGAGAAGTTCAAGATGTCAGTTAA
>JADQBC010000111.1 GCA_016903655.1 Gomphosphaeria aponina SAG 52.96 = DSM 107014 | reverse complement strand
ATGATGATAAAACAGCCAGAGATGGTAGTTTGAATTGTACCCGTGTCAAGGGACGTATCAGAGAGAAGCCGTGTGATGCGAAAGTATCACGCACGGTTTTGAAGACGAGTCAGAGGGGTGACTCTCTGGCTTAGTTTAATTTTTAGTAGTAGAAGATAGTCCAACACAGAGAAAAATGATTTCAGATATCCTGAAAGAAGGAGGATTGAAAGTTAATAGTGTTTCTGATGGGATGGAAGCTTTAGAGCATCTGGAAAAATCCAAAGCTGATTTAGTAGTATTGGATATTGTGATGCCCAAAATGAATGGTTACGAAGTATGTCGTCAAATTAAGGGAAACCCTAAAACCCAAAATGTGCCAGTAGTGATGTGTTCTAGCAAAGGAGAAGAATTTGATCGTTACTGGGGGATGAAACAAGGGGCTGATGCTTATATAGCCAAGCCTTTTGAACCTACAGAGTTAATTGGTACGGTAAAACAATTACTAAGAGGATGAAAGTGGAAATAGGGATTTGGGATGATTAAAGGTTTGATAGATTAATTCTCACCCAGCACTTGTCCCTTCCCTGTCTGCTTGTCTCCCTCACAGAAAAAATAGTCCATAAGCAACAAGTAAAAAAATAGTGTATTACGACCTCCCTAATGGAGAGTTAAGGTGAAAAAAAATATCAATCAGAGGAGTCAACAGAAGACAAGCTAGAATAAAATGATAGAGACAGTGGGAAATGCTGAAGAGTAGTAATAGTTAATCGGCAGGATTGAACACAGTACAAGCTCATTTTTAATACTTGACTACCCACAGATAAACTTGAGCAATAGACTCTTCACATTCGGCATAGAGCATATTTAACTCTTATGGTATATAATTCAGATTTTTTCATAGCAGATGATCCTGAGAGCTCACAAGGTATTGACTCTGAGCTGCCAACTCGTAAAGGTGAACTTCATTTGCGTTTTTATTTGCCTTCAGGTGATGAATTTGCACTGCCAGCTACAGGGATCAGAGAAGTGATGCAGCAAGAAGTTGATCGAATCACAGCAATTCCCAACGCCTCCCCCTTATTGTTGGGAACAATTAACTTAAGGGGGCAGGTAATTTGGGTAGCGGATCTGGGTCAATTTTTAGGAGATTCAGCAGTGTTGAATACAGAACGGGCAGAAATACCTGTAATTGCTGTGGAAGACCAAGAAACTCTTTTAGGTTTAGCTATTGACCGACTCGGATCAATGGAGTGGCTCGATGATGAACAGTTGCAAATGCCGCTGTTTGTAGCTGACAATATAGCTCCCTATGTTCAGGGGGAGTGGGTGTTAAACCAAGAGGAAAATCAGTTTCTGCGACTTTTAGATTATGGGGCAATTCTACGTTCAGCACGATGGGCATAATTAGGATTTTGTATGATGCAAAGAAATCATTAGTCTTGTGAGGTATTAGTGTTTATAAAAATACAAAAATGGGCGTTGATCAATAAATACAGTGAGTGCCCTTTATACAGCAGAGTCAGAGAATGGGATAAAATTGAAATCAAAACCCGCAAACATAAATTAACAGGCAAAATAAAAAGGAATTTTGGGGCAATTTTGGGGAAGTTTGGCAGTTTTGTGCGGAGATGAGGAGACAAGCAGATGGCACAAGAAACGGATTACACAGAGGTTTACGGACAAGCGGAGAAAGAATACTTACAGGGGAATTTTGAAGCAGCGGCCAGAATTATCGATCGCATGGCTGAAGAATATCCCAATGATCCAACAATTCTACTGCTGAGAGGTCATATTTACTACTATGGGTTACACGAGTATGAAGTAGCGAGAAAACAATATAATTCTGTTTTGGCATTAACAGAACAACCAGAGTTAATTAACTTAGCAAATAATGCTTTAGAACAAATTCGTCAATTTACGGAATATTCAGAAGAAGAGGAGGAAGATTGGGAAAATACCAACGGAAACCAAAATTATCTGAATGATGTAGAAAATCCAACAGATACAGACATGAGTCCCTATGAGTCAAATTGGGAAAATAATTTTCAATTCGACAGTAAAGAATGGGAGCATGGAGAAGGGGATGATGATTTAGAAGATCCAACTTTTGAACAAGATCGGAATTTGACCAATCCTTTTGAAATCGCAGATCCTGCAAAAAAAGAGTCGGGTGATGATTATAATGCTCTTAAATCAGAAGATCAAAATAATATTGATACTTATGCAAAAGAGCAGGAACTGGTGGAAGATGATATTAATCCTTTTGCTTCTGACCCAACTCAAGAAAATGAAAAGGATTGGTTAGATCCAGAAAATAGTGAATCATTTAACTTTCCTTTCTTAAATATTAGTGCAGATGAAAATCAAGAAAGTGAAGATACAACTTTTGTGGTGACAGGGGAAAAGTCAAGTTCACAATTAGAAGAAATCCTCTCCCTGGCCGAAGAAGATACAGCGTTTAATCAACAAAATGATTATAGTGATAACCTGGAAGCAGATACAGATATATTTAATAACAATACATTTACTGATGAAGAAGAAAATGTTCCCCAAGAGCTAGCCGAGCTAAGTGGTGAGATATCTGAAAGTTATGAATTAGAAGACTCAGGAAATTTAGAAAACATATCTAACTTTGACATCGATGATCAAGAGTTGCCAGACTCTAAATTGTTTCCTACCGCCTCCAACATCAGTACTAATTTTGATGAGGAAAATTCAAAGGATTTTTCTAGGAGCATTTCAGAAACAGAAAGTCAAGGATTTTTGGAGAAAAAAAGTATCTCCCTCAATCAAGATAAATTTAAACCTGATGAATTACTGAAACAAACTGTTCAGGTAAAAAAAGGTTGGCTTGGAGCTTTTGAAAATGCTCCTTTGCAACGAAAAACCTGGATTTTTGCCATTACTGCAAGCTTGGTTTCAGCTCTTTCTGTAGGTGTAATAACCATCGGGGCGGTGATTAACAACCCAAAAGAAAACAAAAATATCCCGAAAATAGGGGTTTTAATGAGTCTAATAACTGGGGCTAGCACTTTCGGTACAACTTGGTTTTTAGGGAAACTTACAACAAATCATATTAAACGTTATACTAGCGATTTGCAAACTCAGTTTGCCTCTGTTAGTCAAGGAGATTTTAATGCGGTGGCAACTGTTTACTCTACAGAAGAATTTGGCAGTTTAGCGGCTGGATTTAATGAAATGACGCGGGTAATTTTAACAACAACTACAGAAGCACAAAAACGGGCAGAAGATACTGAAAGAGCTAGAGAAGATTTACAGCGTCAGGTAATTCGCTTGTTAGATGATGTGGAAGGAGCAGCACGGGGTGATTTAACAGTAAAAGCTACAGTAACAGCCGATGTTTTAGGGGCAGTGGCTGACGCTTTTAATCTGACAATTGAAAATTTGCGGGAAATTGTTCGCCAGGTGAAAGAAGCAGCCAAACAAGTAAACCAAGGTGCTACTGATAGTGAGTTGTTTGCTCGTAGTCAGTCAAGTGATGCTTTACGCATGGCTGAAGAATTGGCGGTTACTCTCAATTCAGTTCAGATGATGACAGACTCCATTCAGCGGGTGGCAGAAAGTGCGCGAGAAGCAGAACAAGTTGCTCGCTCTTCTTCTGTTACTGCTTTGAGAGGTGGTGAAGCGGTAGAACATACAGTATCGGGAATTTTGCAAATTCGCGAAACGGTGTCAGAAACAGCCCGTAAGGTTAAACGCTTGGCAGAAGCATCCCAGGAAATTTCTAAAATTGTCGCTTTGATTGCTAATATTTCTTCTCGTACCAACTTATTAGCACTCAATGCTTCAATTCAGGCAGCAAAAGCAGGAGAAGCTGGTCGAGGTTTTGCCATTGTAGCAGATGAAGTGCGACAGTTGGCAGATAGGGCGGCAAAAGCTTTGCAGGAAATTGAACAAATTGTGTTGCAAATCCAAAGTGAAACAGGTTCGGTAATGATGGCAATGGAAGAAGGTCTTCAGCAGGTAATTGATGTTACTGATAGGGCAGAACAGGCAAAAGGCTCCCTGAATGATATTATTCAGGTGTCTAACCGTATTGATGCTCTAGTACGCTCAATTACGGCAGATACGGTGGAACAACGGGAAAACTCCCGTGCTGTGGCTCAGGTAATGCAATCTGTGGAATTAACAGCTCAGGAAACTTCTCAAGAGTCTCAACGAGTTGCTGGATCTTTGCAAAATTTGGTGGTCATTGCCCGCGACTTACTCTCATCAGTTGAACGTTTTCGTGTTGAAGCTCAAGGGAGAAATAAGTGAGTTTAACTGTATTTTAGCTGGAGGGGCAAGTATTTATTTTCAACTGGGTTGATTAGGAAAATATTAATTAAATTAATAATTTTAAAATTTGAGAACAGGTCAATGGGAAAGAAAAAGAGGAAACCAGGGGAAGATCAATTACCATTTTGGCGCTTGTTCGCAGCATTTTTGTTAGGAGGGCAAGTTCTACTTCATTTATGCCAAAGGAAGATTAACCGCCGCAATACCTTTGCACAAATGATGGCAGTAGGGCCGCAGTCTTTGATTATTTCTTTGGTGACAGCGAGTTTTGTGGGTATGGTGTTTACGATTCAGGTGGCGCGAGAATTTATTGATTTTGGTGCAAGTACGGCTGTGGGCGGAGTGCTGGCGATCGCTTTGACTCGTGAACTTTCACCTGTACTCACTGCTGTGGTTTTAGCTGGGAGAGTGGGTTCTGCTTTTGCGGCTGAAATTGGTACAATGCGGGTAACAGAACAAATTGATGCTCTCTATGTCTTGAAAACTGACCCCATTGATTATTTAGTCACTCCTCGTGTTATTGCCTGCTGTTTGATGTTGCCAATTTTGACTATTTTATCTTTATTGACTGGTATGGCAGGAGGACTGCTCATCGCTACTCATTTATACAATATTCCTCAAGCAGTATTTCTCCATTCAGTGCAGAATTTTGTGCAAATTTGGGATTTATTTGCTTGTGTGATTAAATCTCTTGTTTTTGGTGGATTAATTTCTGTAATTGGATGTAGTTGGGGGCTGACAACCACGGGGGGTGCTAAAGGTGTGGGTCAATCAACTACCACCGCTGTGGTTATCTCTTTGCTGGCAATTTTTATCGCTAATTTCTTTTTATCTTGGTTAATGTTCCAAGGAACAGGCAGTGCTGTTTTAGACTAAACTTACAGTAAAGCTACATAAAAAGTTTTGTCAGTTCCCTGGGCAGATAAAATTCTCCAAAAGTGGGAATTATGCTCAATGAGAGTTAAAATCAAAAAAATCCTAATTATTCTCAATTAAAATATGACTACTTTGAACCCTTCTCCATTAACAGAAGCAACTGTTGAACTTAAACCAAGCTATAAAATACCTTTGGTTCTCATTCTTGCTGCTATTCCTTTATTGCTGGTTCAACCTTGGGTGAGTTTGGTTATTTCTTTGTTTGGCTTATTCCTCATGTTGCAAGCAGCTACCATCAAACTGAAATTCACTAACACAGATCTAGATATTTATCGCTCAGAAGAATTAATTCGCAGGTTTCCCTATGTTGAGTGGTACTCCTGGCAAATATTTTGGGAACCAGTCCCCATTTTGTTCTATTTTAAAGAAGTTAATAGTATTCACTTCTTGCCGATTTTATTTGAACCAAAAACTCTAGTAGCTTGTTTGGAAAAATACTGCCCAAAACAAGGGTAAAATCAAGAGTTTACCCCATGAAAACAAATTATAAGTACAATTTTTTTTGATTAATGTCAGACAATCCTCAAACCCCAGAAGCAAATTTACCTTCTAAGTCTTTAGAAGATGCAGGACAAAAAGTACCTGAAGCAGTGTCAGAAAAGTTGGCGAATAAAACTGAAAAGTTACTAACTCCAGCAGAAGATTTGCAACCAGAAAAGCCAGAAAAAGTGGTGATTTCTGAAAATAATAAGATTACGAGTCCTGTAAGTATTCTAGAGGGAGAAAAGCTAGATGAAACCCAGGTAAAGGAACTTGAAGCAAGAGTAGCTGAATTACAACAGCAAAAGGAAACCCTGGAAGCAGAAATTATGGGTTTAGCTGCCAAGAAAAATCAGCTACTATCGGAGCAACTAACGCAAATGCAAGCAAGCTTACAAGGGATGGTACAAGAAGGAGTAAAAGAGTTAGAAGAACGGAAAAGTGCTTTACAAATAGAGATGGAAAAACTCGAACGTCGCAGGGAGAGAATACAAGAAGAAATGCGCAATAATTTTGCAGGAGTTTCTCAAGAATTGGCAATTCGGGTGCAAGGTTTTCGGGATTATTTGGTGGGTAGTCTTCAGGATTTAGCAGCGGCGGCAGAACAACTGGAATTACCAAGTTTTCAGGCATGGGAAAAATCCCAAAAACAACCCCAACTGGTGCGGGATGAATATCAACAAACTCCTCAATTTGCAGAACGGGAATTTAAGGAAGAAGTGAAGGAAATTCGGAAAGTTCTGGATCAATATCGACTTCGCCCAGATTATTATGGCCCAGCTTGGCAACTACGCCGTACTTTTGAGCCAATTCATGCTGAAAGGGTGAGTAGTTGGTTTTTCTCTTCTGGGGGACGCGGAGCAATTAAAACCATGGGGAGTCGCTTACAAAATATTTTAGTGACTTCAGCGGTAATTTCGGTGTTGCACAAGTTATATGGCAGTCGCTGTAGGAGTTTGGTGTTAGCAAATAGCCCAGAAAGACTGGGAGAATGGCGCAGAGGGTTACAAGATTGTTTGGGCATTTCTCGCAGTGATTTTGGGCCAGAACGGGGTATTGTATTGTTTGAAGCAGCAGAAGCTCTGGTACAAAAAGCTGACCGTTTGGTGGAGGAAAAACAGTTACCGCTGGTAATAATTGATGAAACGGAAGGCCAGATTAGTTTAGGACTCCTACAATTTCCATTGTGGCTAGCTTTTGCCCCCGAGCCTGCACAAATGTCCAGTTATATGTATTAATGTTGAAAGCCATGCCTTTGATTTTAAGTCTATTGCTGGTAATGATTGCTTATTTGTTGGGTTCAATTCCCACTGGTTATTTAGCGGGACGTTATTTAAAGGGAATTGATCTGAGAGCACATGGTTCTGGAGGAACTGGGGCGACAAATGTATTGAGAACTTTGGGAACAGGACCTGCGATCGCCGTTTTATTAATTGATGTGTTGAAAGGGGCGATCGCTGTTGCCTTGGTCAAGGGTTTTGAGCTGGTTTTTCCCACAGAAATACCAGCTTTATGGCAAAGTTGGTTGGTTACTGCTACTGCTCTGGCTGCTATTGTGGGTCATAGTAAGTCTATTTGGATTAACTTTACTGGGGGTAAGTCAGTAGCAACCAGTTTAGGGGTGTTGTTGGTGATGAATCCTTTAGTTGCTTCTGGGACCCTGGGGAGTTTTCTGATGATCATGGCAATTTTCCGCATAGTTTCACTCGGTTCCCTTGTCGGGGCGATCGCTGTTAATATCCTGATGATTCTTTTACACCAACCCTTACCTTACATTTTATTTTCTGGTGTAGCTGGAGTTTATGTTATTGTCCGTCATCAAAGCAATATTGAGCGTTTGTTGGCGGGGACTGAACCAAAAATTGGACAAAAATTACAACAGGAAACTGAAAGTTAATGGCGTTGCTGAATTGATTTATGAAGGAAACCAAAAAAATACTAACTAAACTCAAACTCACTCCCTGTATGAATTGGTCATGCTCCAAAAAACGCAACGCCATAATTGCGCGGGTCTTCAACTTACTCAACCAGAGTAGCTATATTCTCTTCTGATGCAATCCTTTGACTCAGCTGAGAGAGGAACTCTAAATTGCCGAATAGCAACAAGCGATCGCCTGCTTGGATCTCACTCCCGGCATCAGGAAAGCGAATATACTTCTCTTTTCTTCTAATTGCCTGTATTGATAAACCAAACTCTGGACTAAAATTGAGTTCTGCCACAGTTTTACCAAGAATACAACTGTTGTTTGGCACTAATAGCCAATTCGAGGAGACATTTTCACTCGGGAGAGCAATTTCTCCTTTAGCTAGAGCGGCGAATGCTGCCAATTCATCCTTTTCCCCCACCAGCAAAAGATTATCACCTTCATTGATCATAGTTTGAGGATGAGGATAATCAATCTTCTCCCCACTAGAACGTTTGATCGCTATCAGACTCACCCCAGTTAGAGTGCGGAGATAGGTTTTTTCTAGAGTCATACCTATGAGCGGTGAATCATCAGGTAAGGAGTACCATTTTTTGTTAAGTGTCTTAATCGCTTCGAGTATTTCTCGCGACACTTGCCCCTGAGAACCTTCAGGACGCAGGTTGAGATAATGGTCCAAGCGTATTTGTTGGATGTCTTGTTGGATATCGGACAAAGGTAGCCCCAGTCCAGAAAAAAGATGAGCAGAAAGCTCTAAACTAGCTTCAAATTCAGGCTGCACCACTTCTTTAGCTCCGAGTTGATAAAGCATTTCGATGTCCTTAGCTTGATCTGCGCGCACCACCAGATCGAGTTCTGGATTGAGGTTTAAAGCTCGTTTGATGGACAAACGAGTACTCATGGGGTCGGGTAAAGCGATCGCCATTCCTTTTGCATGACTAACCCCTGCTTTTTCGAGCACGAGCAAACTCGCAGCATTCCCATATATATAAGGAATTTTGCCATCTCGTAGCTTTTCAATTCGCTCTTGAGACTGGTCAATAACTAACACTGGATAGTTCCGCTCCTGCAACAGTCGCACAATATTGCTTCCCACTCTTCCGTAACCGCAGACTACCACATGACCCTGAAAGGGTAAATCTTCTGCCACTTCTATTTGCACATCTGCTCGATCTAGCCAAGACTGAAGCCAAGGTAAAGACTCTCCCTTCGCCAATATTCCAGGGAGAAATCGCAGCACAAAAGGCGTAACGATCAAAGTTATTGCGGTTGTCCCCAACATCAGCATATAGACATCTTCGGAAATCAACCCAAACTCACTCCCTTGCTCGGCCAGCACAAAAGAAAACTCCCCGATTTGGGCTAACCCTAAACCTGCGATAATTGCCGTTTTCAGAGGATAGCCAAACAGTCTTACGATTGGAGTAATAATCAGGAATTTTCCCACCACCACAAATGCTACCAACCCCAAGATCAGTGGTAAATTATTCCACAAGAACACTGGGTCAATTAACACACCAATGGCAGCAAAAAACGCAGCCACACAAATATCCCGTAGAGACTCCACATAATCAAGAGTTTGGTCTGCATACTCCACCTCAGAAATCATTAGCCCTGCCACAAATGCTCCCATTTCCGTAGAAAGTCCGATCTTCCCTGTTAAAAGAGCAATTCCTAAACATAGAGTAACTACCCCTAACAGAAACAGTTCTCGGCTCTCTGTTTTCGCGAGCAATTGTAGGATCGGGGGAATTAACCACTTACCCACCACTACTGCCCCCAGTGCAAATAATGCCAGTTTTACCAAAGCAATTCCTACTGCCAAACCAATTTCCTCAACAGGTTTGTTCAAAGCTGGCAATGTAGCCAACATCAATCCCAAAACCAAGTCTTGTACGATAAGTATGCCCAGCATTACCTGCCCGTGAGCAGTGGAAGTTTCATTTTGCTCCATCAACGCCTTGAGAACCACTGCTGTAGAAGAGAGGGAGATCAGTTCTCCTAAAAATATGCCTTGCGGTACAGAAGTTACCCATCCCATGGTGAGAGAAACGAAAACAGTCAAAGCGATGGTCAGAAAAATTTGCAGTCCGCCACCTCCCAAGGCGATCTTTTTTACTTTTTGTAGTTCAGCAAAGGAAAACTCCACGCCGATAGTAAACAGCAAAAAGGTCACTCCCAATTCTGCCACCGTCTCCACTTGAGCATAATCTTTAATGAAGCCCAACTCAAAAGGCCCGACAATAACACCAGCCAACAAATACCCTAAAATAATGGGTTGCCGTAATAAAGAGGCTAATAAACCGCCCATTGCTGCTGCTGCAAACACTGATATTAAATCGATCATTAGTTTAAGTCTCCCTGTGAAGAAATTACCGCAACTTTTTTTAGTTTTACACTAAACAGCCAGCTCATCTAATTGGTCTAATGACTAATATCAACTATCAACTATCAACCATCAACTATCAACTATCAACTATCAACTATCAACCATCAACTATCAACTATCAACTATCAACTATCAACTATCAACCATCAACCATCAACCATCAACCATCAACTGACATTTCCTTTGATAGCGAGGCTGACAAGGATTACCCCAGGCAACTTGTTGTGGAGGAATATCTTTAAACACACTACTTCTCGCGCCAATAACTGTATTTGCACCAATATTAACCCCGCAAGCAATAAAACAGTCAGTAGCTACCCACACCCCATTCCCCATATTAATGGGAGCAGTAATTAAACTAAAAGCTTCATCCTCAATATTATGACTACCAGTACAAAGATAGGATTTTTGAGAAATGACACAGTGAGAGCCAATAGTAATTTTATCTAAACTATAGAAAACCACATCATCTCCAATCCAACTATGATCGCCAATTTCTACTTTCCAGGGATAAGTAAAACGAGCAGTAGGGCGAATTACTACTCCCCTACCAATTTTTGCCCCAAATAAACGCAAAAGAGCGCAGCGGAAACCATTAAAATTGTGGAGACTGAGAGGAAAAGCGATCGCCTGTACCAACCACCACAGCAAAATAAACCAGCCCGCTTTACCTCTGTCAAACCCAGACTGGTCATATTTGCGTAAATCAACCAAACTTACGCAACTCATAAAGTTTAACCCCAATTTGATATTCATACTGGCTGAGAAGACGACCATAAATATATCCAGCTTTACCATCCAAAAAGCCAAAGCGAATCAAATAAAACCAAATAAATCGTAGTGTTGGTTTACAAGGAAGCCAAACCCAGATTTTTTTCAGAAAGCGCTTTCTTTGTACAGGATTTCCGAACATATTTGCCCCAATAGTTTCTTGGTCATTTTTTCCTTCCAAAAGATTAAAATAAACACGAGCCTCCCAATTAGAATAACGATTATGTCTTTCGATCCAGTGATAAATATCCCGAAAATCTATATGCAGCATATCATTTTTCAGATAGCCCACCTTCCCTGGTAAAATAACGTGTTCATGGACTTCATTATCACCAGTATTAGGAATATGCTCAGTGTTCAGATTTTCATAACGACCTAGTTTATACTTAAATAAGCGCAGATTCCAGTCAGGATATTTCCCACCAAAACGAATCCACTTACCCAAAAAAAATACTTTACGGTTGAGATAGTAACCGTTATAGTCTTCATTTTGGATTGCTGTAGCAATTTCCTCCCATAATGCTGGGGGGATACGTTCATCACAATCCACAATTAATACCCATTCGTAACTAAACCGAAGATGAGCGATCGCCCAGTTTTTCTTTTTCGGCCAGCAACCATGAAAGTAAAACTGCACAACTTGCGCACCATAACTGGCGGCAATTTCTTCAGTGCGATCGCTACTTTGAGAATCAACGACAAAAATTTCTGCTGCTTGGACAACACTTGCAAGACAAGCAGGCAAATTTAACTCTTCATTCTTGGCAGGAATGAGAACCGAGACAGGTATTTTTTCAAGTAATATGCTCATTGAGGGCATGGCTCAGGGATTACTCCTTTATAACAAAAAAACCTGCTATAAAAATTAAACATGGGGAAAGCCAACAAAATTATCTTAGTTACAGGTGCAGCCCGTTCAGGAAAAAGTGAGTGGGCAGAAACTTTAGCCCTTGCTGGCAATCTACCTGTTATTTATATAGCTACAGCCCAAGTAGATGCAACTGATCTAGAATGGCAACAGCGCATTAAACAACATCAACGCCGCCGACCATCTAGTTGGCAGACTGTAATTGCCCATACAGAACTAGCCGCAACCATTGAGGGCCAAGTACCCCCCAACTGTCTATTAATTGATTCGGTGGGTACTTGGGTAGCAAATCTGCTCGAAGAAGATGGAGAAAATTGGCTTATGAGTGCAGAAAAACTGCTAAAAAGCTTAAAAAAAACTAAAGTTGATGTTATCTTAGTTGCAGAGGAAGTAGGTTGGGGAGTAGTACCCTCTTATAAAACTGGAAGAATATTTCGTGATCGCCTAGGAATGCTAGTCCGTCAAATTGGAGCGATCGCTCAAGTAGTTTATTTAGTTACTGGAGGTCATGTTCTCAATCTGAGTGTTTTAGGTCAACCTTTACCCCAGAATCAAAACCTTTCTGGTGAGCCTGAGAATTAACTCTTAATTATCAATCATCAACCATCAATAATGATTTTAAAACTATGGCATCAAAAGAAAAAGTTAAACAATATCTTGCCTACTGGTTTCAGTTAGGTAAAAAGGTTTTAATGAACAATGGTCAAAAACCAATAATTCCCCAAAAAGTCATTGAAGGCGATCGCTATTCTCCCGAATTTGAACTTTGCTGGCAACAAATTCTGCTCTGTGAAAGTAAGGATTGTTACCTCGAAGGTACTCACCAAAGCATTGAGCAACTCCTCTCCCCTTTATGGGAAATTCAACCCTGTGCTAGATGCGATATGCCAGTACCTACCATTGATTTAGGTATGTCTTCTAGCCCCTGTCCTTGTCATGACCTTCCTAGCTGGCCAAATACAGAAGTCCCCGCCCCACGTAGTCCAATTAGCACGAGAGCGCGCTTAGGGGATATTCGCTCCCGACTACTTGCTCGTCAAAGTCCAGAAAAACCTCCAGCTAAGTACTACGCCTTGGAATTTCGTAGCTTAGAAAATCATAAGCCAGTTGGGTCTGAGGAAAAATCGCCCTTGCCTCCTCAAGTAAGTCATTCACCCCCAAGGGATTACCAGGAGCATAGCGAGGACTAAGATGGGTCATAATTAACTGTTTCACTCCCGCCGCTAGTGCTACCTGGGCAGCCATAGTGGAAGTGGAATGTAGCCTTATCTTAGCCATCTGCGCATCTTGGTGAGCAAAGGTAGCTTCGTGAATCAAAACGTCTGCATCTTTTGCTAGTTCTACTGCCGAATCACAGTAAATAGTATCAGTACAATAAACCATTTTTCGCCCAGGTTCGGTAGGCTCACAGAAATCTGTTCCCATAATTCTACGGCCATCTGCTAAAGTAACTATCTCACCCCGTTTTAATTGACCATAAATAGGGCCACTGGGAATGCCTTGGGCTTTTGCTTTCTCTAACTTAAATCTTCCAGGTCGATCTTTTTCCCTTACTCGGTAGCCAAAAGCCGTAACCTTGTGTTTAAGCGGCCCACAGCTAACTATAAATTCTTCATCTTCATAAAGTATTCCTGGTTCTACTGTTTGAACTTCAATGGGATAAGAAAAATGGGTGTAAGAATATTTGGTACAGGCACGGAGGTATTGTTCTAAACCTGCTGGCCCATAGATTTTAATTCCTTGGGCATTCCCAGCTAAACCACAACTCGCTAATAATCCCATTAAGCCGAAAATATGATCGCCGTGCATATGGGTAATGAAAATTTGCTTGATTTGAGAGGATTTTATCTGGCTGCGTAATAATTGATGCTGCGTGCCTTCCCCGCAGTCAAAAAGCCAAACTTCTGCTCTCTGTGGGAGACGCAGAGCAATGCTCGAAACGTTACGCGAAGTCGTTGGTACTCCAGAACTTGTTCCTAAAAATGTGATTTCCACTTTAACAATTATTTATCTCCTTTCTTTTCCTATCTTGACATATTAATAAAAACTGCACTATATAGATTGATGGATTGACTCTGAGTCACGGTTGCGGAACAATATTTTCTGATCACTATTTTCCCAATATCAAGATTTTTTCTGCTTGATTATGTATATAAAACATAGTTTATTCCTGCTGGCAGGGCGTAACTGGGGTTTGGCTTTAGTAATTTGGCTTTTTTCTCTTTCTCCTGTACAAGCGGCCATTGAACTGCGAGTAGCGATCGCAAAAAATGTGAATCAGCTAATTGTGGGGAGCACTACCACTGCCATAGTTACAGATGCCTCTGGAAAAGAACTCGGAGAAATTCCTGCGATGAATTCTTTTATTGCTCAACCAGGTGGTGGTGGTATTTCTCTCGGTAAAATGCAATCAGGTCAACTTCTGATTGCACCAGAAGCAGATGGCTATGTGTGGATCGGCGATCGCTGGTATCGTGGTAGCCTAAAAATAATGCGTGAGGGCAGCGGCTTTATTGCCATTAATTATGTTGAGCTCGAAGATTATCTCTATAGTGTGGTGGGTTCAGAAGCTGTCCCCTCCTGGCCGAAGGAAGCTCTCAAAGCTCAAGCTGTCGCCTCCCGTACCTATGCCCTTTATAAGCATTCAACTGCCCGCAGCGTCCTCTATGACCTGGATGCAACCCAAATGTCTCAAGTATATAAAGGTGTGGGCAATGAATATGTTAGGACTCATGAGGCAGTCAATGCCACTCAAGGAGAAATAATGACTTATGAGGGTAAGGCAATCCTCGCTGTATTTCACTCTTCTTCTGGAGGTCATACAGAAAATGTTGAGGATGTTTGGACTTCTCCTTTACCTTATTTACGGGGAGTCATTGACTATGACCAAACTGCACCAGTTTTTCAATGGACGAAAACTTTCTCTGGTGGGGAATTAGGTAATTTAATTGGTGGGGTTGGTAGGGTAAAAGAAATGATTCCTGAAGCGACTACGCCTTTTGGCAGAGTTGTTACCATGAAAGTAGTCGGCGATCGGGGAGCAAAACTGGTTAAAGGTACCCACTTGCGTCAACTTCTAGGTCTGCGCAGTACCCTCTTTTCTGTTTCCCAACAAGGTGATAATTTCCAAGTTTCTGGTAGGGGTTTTGGTCATGGTTTGGGACTCAGCCAATGGGGTGCTTATTACATGGCTACTCAAGGCTATAACTACAAACAAATTTTAACCCACTATTACCAAAACATTATTTTTTCTAAAATGGAGGAAAAACTGGTTCAGGTTTTTACACAAGATTTAATAGAATAAATACTGACTTCATGTTGTATATAAAAAACTTGGTTTATCATCCAGCGGCTACTCCCACTCCCATTTTAAAAGGAATTGTGCGATTCGTTTAGGTAAAAGTTGCATCACTCCCAGGCGATTGAAATCAGTCATCACAGAGTGAGCCTAGAAGCAATTCTAGACAGCGTGAACCTAGCTCAGGTACAAAATGACCTCGAAAGAAAATTAAGCCCCTTAAAGGCGAAAATCTGAACAGGTCATAACTATCCCGAAATCCTAAAAACTGAGTAGAAATACCCAGACCAAAACGGGAAAAGAGTTCCGAAATACGAGTGAAAACCCGAATCGAGGAGGAGAAATTACCGTACAGGAAAAAGAGGGTTAACCGAACAGCGAATATGCTTAATAAGAGGTATCTGTGATAACTTTGTATCCTTGGAGGTGCAAAACCTTCCGTCCAGTGCTTGGATTGACAGCGTAACCCCTAGTCACTTGAGGTGGTATCTCATAGGCTAAAGCGGGGTTAAAACCAGGTAACTACAAGCCTATGTGGAATCCCTGGGAGCAGTGCAGTCATGGGTAGGAATACGAACTC
>JADQBC010000100.1 GCA_016903655.1 Gomphosphaeria aponina SAG 52.96 = DSM 107014 | reverse complement strand
CACTAAATTTTTCTGAAATTCTTCTGATTCTGCTTCATTGATTTGGTGGAAGAGTTGACTCAGATTCTGTTGAAATTTTTCTAGGTCTTGTCCATTGAGTTTAACTTTTAGGTATGCTTTGTTTAATGCTTTTCTAGGTTGAATTGCACTCATTTTTTTTTGCTCCTTTGGTTTTTTGTTTAATATAACATTTGTTTAACGGTGGTTTCGACTTCGCTCAACCACCAGTGTATGCGGTGGTTGTCGAATTTGCTCTTTAATTGTGGCAGATAATTCTCAAAAATGTTATTTAACTCCCCTCTCCCTCACACCAGAGGGGCTGGGGGTGAGGGTTTTTCACGGATTTTTGGTTTATCCTTTTATTGAGAAAAACAGGTTTTTATTATACACTCCTTGAAGACTCAAGTAAGTTATCAGAGTGTTAATTTTTGTTGCGTGGTCGGCTTGGAATTACCAAAATAAGGTAAAGATGGTCTTTGAATGATAGTTTGAATTACCCTAAGAGGAATGGGGGAGTTTTGAGAATTGTTGAGCGACTGCTTCCAAGTATTCATTTAAACTCATCCCATGAGCTTTTGCTAACTTTCTTAGGGTTAATAAATGCGGACGCTCTCCCTTTTCAATTCCTCTAACTTGTCTTTCTGAGAGTCCTGGAATATCAGTTTTTCTGAGGTTATGGGCTTTTCTTACAGAAGCGATCGCCACGCCAAATTGCTGCTCATAAAGTATTCGTTCAGCCATTAATTTTGTTTGTAACTCCGAGTCTCCTGCAGCTCGGAGACTTTCCAAATCCAGATGAATATCAGCGCTTTCGCAGTAAAGATAACTACCATCTTCATCAATTTCAAATTCAGTTCTTTTCTCCACGGGAATAGCCGCCAGTGCTGATAAACTATCAAAAGGAATTTCCCAACTTTTTAAATTACAGTCTATCACCAATAAATAATCATCAATCACTGTTGCTGTAGCAATTAATTGTTCTTGTACCCCCGCTGACCAAGCGGCTAAAACCCGCTTAGGAATATCTAAATCTGAGTAAACTATGGTATTTTTAAGCGAGTGCAGCTCTGCTCTTTCAAACATTTGAGGCATAAAAAGTTGTTCCGCTTCGTTGATGTTTTTTTATACAATTAGAGAAAGGGATGGTGTTTATTTGTTGGCAAAACTTTTGTGTATAATAATATGGGCGATATACCTGAAAGATGGCAAGGGTTTTCCAACGAAGAAATAGCTATAGCCAAATATTTAGAAGCATTGGGTCAACAAGTAGCAAAAAATCTACAAGAAGGCGCTCTAGGAGCTGGGAGACAGGGTGATGCTTTTGTCAATGGAGTCTTAACTGAATTTAAAACACTGGACTCTGGAGCAACTGAAAATACAATTAAAAATCGAGTCAATAAATCAATCAAAGGAATGGGACAAGCGCGAGAGATAATTATTGATGCACGCCATAGCTGTCTTGATGAAAATACTGCTCGTAATGGTACTTTTAAAGCACTTGGTATTGGTCGAGGTAAAATAGATGGAATCACTGTGATAGGAGATGGTTTTTTCTTCCGTTATCAACCTAAATTGATTGATATTTATGGATGATTTAAGTATATTAATTAAAACTAATATTACTTGGCTTTCTTTTGTGGAACTGTTCGCCAAGTTAATCGGCAGTAAGGGAATGGATAAAACAAATGACATGGGTAGTCTGCATCTTTGGCATCTACTAGACTTCGATTTAATTGCTATCTATGAACCAAATTTAGATGACGATCAAGGTATTCCTTTTTCTTCATACAATTTTCTCTTAGATTTTGTCTTGACTGATTGTCGGGACTTAGAGTTGAATAAGCAATTTTGTTATACATTGGCGAAGTTATTGATGGTGAAGATTAAAAGAGAAATTAGTCAAGATACTATCTTAGTAAAGAATCTCCAGCGAATTATTGATTAATAAGATAAAAATAATTTTATTAATTTTTTTATTCACAATCCCAGATAAAGCGTTTCTCTATTTTTTTCAAAAAAAGTACAGTTCATTCACACAGCTAAAAATTGTTGAATCACTTCATTACTCAAATCTTTGGTAGCCCCAGAAGCAACAATCCCGCCTTTTTGCATGGCATAATATTTATCAGCTTGGCGCACAAAATGGAGATGTTGTTCTACTAAAAGTACAGAAATTCCCGTAGCAGCAATAATGCGCCGCACGGCTGCTTCTATCTCTAAAATAATAGAAGGTTGGATACCTTCAGTGGGTTCATCTAATAATAATAACTGGGGATTTCCCATCAAAGCGCGGGCGATCGCCAGTTGTTGTTGTTGTCCCCCACTTAAGTCTCCACCTTGTCTATTTAACATAGTTTTCAAAACAGGAAACAACTCAAAAACTTCCTCTGGAATCTCCTTTTTTCCCCTTCTTCCTTCCCGACGAGCTTCTAAACCCAACAACAAATTATCCTTTACTGTCACCCTCGGAATTATTTCCCTACCTTGAGGAACATAACCTATACCCAACCTAGCCCTTTTATCAGTAGTTATTTTACTAATTGGTGCATCATCAAAATAAACCTCACCAGTGCGAGTTTGCAACAAACCCATAATAGTTTTTAACAGAGTAGTTTTGCCTACTCCATTACGACCTATTAAACACACCATTTCTCCTTTACCCACACTTAAATCCACATCACGGAGAATATGACTTTCGCCATAATAGACATTAATATCAGCCACACGCAACATTAAATTAGATTCACTCATTCTTCTTCTTGTTGTCCCAAATATACCTCAATCACACGGGGGTCATTTTGCACCTCATCCATGTTCCCCTCACAGAGTACCGAACCTTGATGCAGCACCGTAACTTTTCTAGCAATTTGCCTTACAAATTCCATATCATGTTCAATCACAATAATGGAATGACTTGCAGCCAAAGCTAATAATAAAGACCCCACATTTTCCGTTTCTTCATCAGTCAAACCTGCCACAGGTTCATCTACTAATAATAAATCAGGTGACTGGGCGACTAACATCCCAATTTCTAACCGTTGTTTTTCTCCGTGAGCGAGAAAAGCTGCCTGTAAATCCGCTTTAGCTTCCAACCCAATTGTTTCCAATAAGCTTAACACATTTCTTTTTTCTTCGGGAACAGAACCAGCAAACAGAGTAGAAAAAACATTCTTCTTCTTATTACAGATTAAATCCAGATTTTCCCTCACAGTAAGATTAAGATAAACCCGAGGAGTTTGGAACTTGCGACCAATTCCCATCCGAGCTATTTGATATTCGGGAGTGCGACGCAAATTACGACCTTTAAAAATCACCCTTCCTTCTGTAGGTTGTACCTTCCCAGTGATCACATCCAAAAAAGTAGTTTTTCCCGCACCATTGGGGCCAATTATTACCCGCAACTCACCAGTATCCATTGAAAAATTCAAATTATTGAGTGCTTTAAACCCATCAAAATTAACCGTTAAATCTTCTATTTCTAATACTTTACCTTCCATTTTTCCTCCTGCTTCGTAGTAAGCGCTTTAGCGCTTATTCTCGTTTCGTAGCGCTTATTCCAAGAACGACTAAAGTCGTTACTACGAAACTACGGAACGTTTCTAAGACCCAATTTCTTCCCGTTCCTTTTGCACTTCAGGTGCTTCATCTATACTGGGATAAGTAACAACTTCCTGGCGCAAACCAAAAAGACTCCGCACCATATTCACCCCTTCCTCACGCCACCAACCCACAATCCCATTAGGCAAAACTGTTACCACAATTAAAAACAAAGCGCCCTGGAAAAATAGCCAAACTTCAGGGAATTTCTCACTTAATAAACTCCTAGCAAAACCTACCAACAAAGTTCCAATAATTGCGCCTATTAAAGTACCTCTGCCCCCTACTGCCACCCAAATTACCATTTCAATAGAGAAAGCAACCTCCATGATACTAGGAGTAATAATGCCAGTTTGTACCGTATAAAGAGCCCCAGCCACCCCAGCAATACCACCAGAAATTGCAAAAACAACTACTTTAAACCAAGTAGGATTATAACCCGAAAAACGCACCCTCACCTCATCATCCCGAATTGCCACTAATAAGCGTCCAAAACGTCCGCTAGTAAGCCAACGACAAAGACAATAAGTTAAGATTAACAACAGAATTGTTACCTGATAAAATGCCACCTGAGCTGGCTCTGAACCTGCCTCAACTCCAAATATATTTTGAGTACTTGTTTTCAGTCCATTTGTCCCATTAATTAACTTTTGTTGACCATTAAAAAAGTTATAAAATACCAATAAAGAGGCTTGGGTGATAATGGAAAAATATACTCCTTTAATTCTGTTTCTAAATACCAAATATCCCAGCAAACCAGCCACAATACTGGGAACAATAATAATCGCCAAAATTGTAATAGGAAAGGAATAAAAAGGTTGCCAAACCCAAGGTAATTCACTTACCCCATAGAGACTAAAAAACTCTGGTAATTCACCATCAGGTAATTGTAAGGTTAAGTGCATAGCTAAAGCATAACCACCCAGGGCGAAAAAGATGCCATGTCCCAAACTTAATAAACCAGTATAGCCCCAAATTAAATCAATACCCAGAGCCACAATTGCTAAAGATAAAAAACGCCCTAATAATTTGAGGCGAAAAGCTGACATAAAGGCAGGGAGAAGGAAAGCAAACAGGAGAGCGATCGCCCCCACTATCCCCGCTTCAATTAACAGTTGTCGCTTTTTTATGCTTTGAGATTTCATAATATTTTCTACAATTCCACAGTACGCCCTTTTTGGGGAAAAATACCAGCAGGTTTCACTTGTAAAAAGGCAATAATTAAAGCAAATATCAATACCTTTGCCATACTTGTCGTCGCAAAAAATAAAAACATATCTGCCAAAGGTTTGAGTGGTTCAACCTGTACCAGCAATACTGCCAAAGTTCCCGAACCAATTAAGTAACTGAGGATACCAATTGCCATAGCAGCAACAATTGTTCCTAATAAATTACCCACGCCCCCAACCACCACCACCATAAAAGTATCAACAATGTAATTTTGTCCCGTATTCGGGCCCACAGAACCCAGTAAAGTAATCGCACAACCAGCAATTCCTGCAAGTCCCGAACCCAGAGCAAAAGTGAGCGCATCCACCTGAGCAGTAGGAATACCCAAACAAGAACTCATGGTACGATTTTGAGTAACAGAACGAATCCGCAAACCCCAATCAGAAGCATTCAAAAACCAGTAAATTCCAACTACAGCAATGATAGTCAAACCAATAATAAAAAGACGAGCATAAGGGAGTTGAAAATTACCTAAAGGTACTCCACCTCTTAACCATTCAGGGGCAGTAACATCCACATTTCTCGCACTAAACCAGGCTTTTGTTAAAGCTTCTTGCCCTGTTTTTCCTATCAAAATCCCACTCACTATTGCAATACCCAGAGACAGCCAACCCATCAACCATAAAGCCCAATTCCCAATTCTCAGACGACGTAAAAAGAACATTGCCCCAAAAAAGAGCAAACAAAACACCCCCATTCCTATTACCATTACCCAATTTACACTGCGGACAAATTGCTGAAGAATGAGACTTACTCCCCAAGTTGCTAACAGAGTTTCTAAAGGTCTGCCATAGAGAAAACGAATCACCGACCTTTCTAAGATTAACCCCATCAAAGCTGCTACAATAAAAGCCACAGGGATGGCAAAGAAAATATAAAGATTAAACCAGGGTTCTCCCAATTCTTTAAAGACATTTTGCACTACAAAAGTGCCATAGCCTCCTAACATCATCAATTCACCGTGAGCGAGATTAATTACTCCCATCAGTCCAAAAACAATTGCCAAACCCAGAGCAGCAATTAGTAAAACTGACCCGATGGAAATCCCGTTAAATAAACCATCTAATATTGGTAGCATCTTTATTAATCCTAAAAAGTTAACGCTTTAGTACACACATACTGCACTAAAGCGAAATTACTAACCTACATTTTATATTTCTCGCCCTTATTGGGGTCAGTCCAATCGCAAGCAAAACCCTTAGTTTCTGGAACATATTGATTCCAGGGAAGAGGGTCAACAGGGCCTTCTGTTGACCAAACAATATTAAACAACCCATCATCTCGCACTTGACCAATCCGCACAGTTTTGGCGATATGATGATTAGGTTTCATAGTCACCAGCCCTTCTGGTGCATCAAATGTTTGACCAACAGCCGCTTGACGCACTGCTTCTAAGTCTTGAGAAGTTCCCGCTTTTTCTACTGCTTGTTTCCACAAATACACCATAATATAAGCAGCTTCCATTGGGTCATTAGTGACACGATCTGCTCCATATTCTGCTTTAAAATCTGCCACCCATTTTTGATTTGCAGGAGTATCAACAGTTTGGAAATAATTCCAAGCAGCATAATGTCCTACCAGAAAATCTTTCCCAATTTGCTTAACTTCTTCTTCCGCAATACTCACTGACATAACTGGATATTTATCAGGAGTTAAGCCCGCCCCTTGCAACTGTTTAAAAAAGGCAACGTTACTATCACCATTCAGACTATTAAAAATCACCCCACCACTGGGCATTGCCACCTTAATTTTAGTAATAATTGGCGTAACTTCCGTATTGCCTAAAGGTAAATAATCTTCCCCAACTGTTTGCCCACCTTTTACTTTTAATTGTTCTTTAATAATGGTATTAGCCGTGCGGGGGAAAACATAATCAGAACCTACTAAAAAGAATTGTTTGCCTTTATTTGCTAATAACCAATCCACCGCAGGTTCAATTTGTTGATTAGGAGCAGCCCCAGTGTAGAAAATATTTTTAGAACATTCTTGCCCTTCATATTGAACAGGATACCAAAGCATATGATTTTTGGACTCAAACACATCTTTAACCGCTTTGCGACTAGCGGAAGTCCAACAACCAAAAACAGTAACTACCTGATCTTGGTCAATTAATTTTTCTGCTTTTTCCGCAAAAGTTGGCCAGTCAGAAGCACCATCTTCCACAACTGCTTCTATTTGTTTTCCCAGTACTCCTCCTGCGGCATTAATTTCCTTAATTGCTAATTTTTCCGCCTCTACCACAGTATTTTCACTAATTGCCATAGTCCCACTGAGTGAGTGGAGTATTCCTACTTTAATTGTGTCGCCATTCTGAGCAATAAAAAGATTATTTGTAGCAGTAGCACTTTTTCCTGTTAAAGCTTTGAGGAGCAAACTACTTCCTAAACCAGCAGAACCATAAACTAAAAATTTGCGTCGCCCTAATCCTTTTGTCATAGTTTAATTTCTATTAAAAATCCAAGTACTTAGTCTAGGCATCTTAAGGCGACCTGTTCGATTAATTTGTATTCAAAGATACGAAAAATTGTTTGAGGTTAAAGTAATGATTAAGAAGCACCTAAATGAAGCAAGAGGAAATCTAGGATTTGTTTTAAACCCTGCTGGGTTTTCAGGTTCGTAAAAACAAAGGGTTTATTGGGTCGCATTTTCCGAGCATCTCGCTCCATAATATTTAAATCAGCACCCACAAAAGGAGCAAGGTCAATTTTATTGATTACCAGTAAATCAGATTTAGTGATTCCTGGGCCACCTTTGCGGGGAATTTTATCTCCTGCTGCAACATCAATGACATAAATAGTTAAATCCACTAATTCTGGACTAAAAGTTGCAGCCAGGTTATCCCCCCCACTTTCGAGAAATACTAAATCTAAATTAGGAAAACGCTCCTCGAGTTGGGCGATCGCCTCTAAATTGATCGAAGCATCTTCCCGAATTGCGGTGTGGGGACATCCCCCAGTTTCTACCCCCACAATGCGCTCAACTGGTAAAGCTTCAGAGCGCATCAAAAACTGAGCATCTTCTTGAGTATAAATATCATTGGTTACAACTGCTATTTGATATTGGGCTCGCAAACTTTTACATAAAGCATCAAGTAATGCTGTTTTTCCCGAACCCACAGGCCCCGCAATCCCAATTCTCAATGTATTCATGTTATTCATGGATCATGGATCATGGATAATTTTATAATGGATAATGCAACAGATAATTGAGAAAAAATGCTTAAATCTTGGTCAGAAACCGATCTTGAATTACTCAAGCAACTGGCAATCTTTCAAAGAAAGGCCATCAAGCAAGCTGAACTTTATCAGCAAGCCAAAACTCAGCTAGCTGAAAAGAAAAAAATAGAAGCGCAACTGCAAAAAAAACTGCTGCAACAGAAAACTTTAACCAACTTCAGTAACCAAGCTCTCACAATAACTAACTTGGATAAATTAATGAAGGAAGCAGTTAATTTAGTTGGGAAAACTTTTCAAGTAAAATTTTGTAGCATTTACCAGTTGCTTCCCCATCCCCCAAACATTCTTCTCAGAGCCAAAATTAGCAGCTCAAAACCAGAGAAAATGAGCAAGTGTTGGCTGCCCAAAAACCAGAGAAAAAATTGTATTACTGTAGCCATTAAAAGGAAAAAAAATTGGGGCATTTTAGTTGTTCATCTTCAAAATAATCAGAAATTAGACGACGATGATGTTAAATTGCTTCAGAGTATTGCCCAAATAATTGCCACAGTAGTTGAACAACAAGAAACTTTTGGCAAGCAAAGAAATCAAGAACATTCACAAGATGTACAATTAGCTTTGCGTTCCTCAGAAAAATTACATCGCATCATTCTCAGCCATATTTCCGATGCAGTATTTATCACAGATAATAGTGGCAGATTTACTTTTATTTGTCCCAATGCCCAAAATATATTTGGCTTTTCTTTTCAAGAAGTGGAGCGCCTGGGCAATATTAATCAATTACTAGGAGAAAATCTGTTTGATGTTGCCCAACTGATGAAATCAAAAGAAATTACTAACATCGAGCGAGAAATTATCGATAAGTACGGCCAACAACACTTTTTATTAGTTAATGTCAAACAGGTCAGAATACCCACCAAAAAGAAAAATGAAACCAAATTAGGTACAATTTTACTAACCTGTCGTGATATTACAGAAAGAAAACAGGCAGAAGAACAACTTAGACGACTAAACTCCGCCCTAGAAATTAGAGTTGCTCTCCGCACAGCGGAATTGCAATATACAACATCAAGACTAACTGCCCTGATGGAAAATCTTAACGTTGGGGTATTAGTCAAAAATGAGCAACAGCAAGTTATTCTTGCTAATTTGGCATTTTGCGAAATTTTTCAGATTCAATCACCCCCCAAAAATCTGAGCGGCAGAGATTTTTCCCATTTCAGTAAGGAATATGGAGGTTTATTTGCCCAACCAGCAGAATTTCAACAGCGTTATCAGGCAATTGATAATCATCGAGAAATTGTCTGCAATGAAGAATTTCACTTAGCAGATGGACGCATTCTTGAAGCAGACATGGTGCCGATTTTTGTGGGGGAAAAATATGCAGGGCATTTATGGATGTATAGAGATGTAACCCAGAAAAACCTTGCCAGAGCAGCACTGCAAGAAAGTGAAAACCGTTTGCGCCATTTAGTGAGTACGGCAGGTACAGTAATTATTGTCATCTCAGAAAACCATCGCATTTTAGAATGGAATGAAGAAGCAGAAAAAATCTATGGTTGGTCAAGGGATGCAGTATTGGGTGGAGACTATTTCTTACTTTTTTTAAACCCAGATGAGCGAGATAAATTTGCCATTGTTATGACAAAAGTGCTTGGGGGGGAAGCAATGAGAAACTTTGAAAATATTGTGGTTACTTTCGACGGGAGTGAGCGATGTTTGAGTTGGAATCTTAATTGTCTCCACAACGCCCAGGGGGAAGCAAGTGGCGTAATCTGTTGTGGTCAAGATCTAACTGAGCAGAAAGAAACAGAAGTAGCATTGCGGGTGAGTGAGGAGAGGTTTCGCAGCATTTTCGATCGCGCAGCAGTGGGAATTATTCAATTAGCAATGGCTGGGGAGTTTCTCCTCGTTAACGATCAGTTTGTAGAGTTGTTACAGTATCAACGCCATGAGTTACCCAACTTGACTTTTAAAGAGATTATCTATTTTGATGATATCTCGGAAACTCTGACACAAATGAGTCAACTACTCGGAGGTGAAACCCTCACTTTCTCTATGGAAACCCGCTTAATGCGCTCAGATAGCAGTGTCATCTGGGTCAATCTTACCATGTCTTTGGTTTCTTACGAGGATGAACCAAAGTATTTTATTGGTGCAATTAATGATATCAGCGATCGCCTAGCAGCAGAGGAAGCATTACGGGAAAGTGAAGAACGTTTCCGCGCTATTTTTGAGCAAGCAGCAGTAGGTATTAGCATTTGTCAATTAGATGGTAAATTTTTACGAGTCAACCCTAAATTTTGCGAAATTGTTGGCAACAACCGCGCTGAATTGCTAGAGTGTTCTTGTCAAGATATTACCCCGCTGAAAAATATTAATAACCATTATATGCACCAGTTGCTCGACAATCAGATAGAAAATTATTCCCTGGAAACCTCTTATCTTGCTCAAGATAACTCCCTTCGCTGGGTCAATCTTATCACCTCTCTTATTACTGATGAATATAAAGAGCCCAAATATTTAATTTATTTGATTGAAGATATTAGTGAGCGCAAGCGGGCGGAAGCTGCCTTACAACAAAGTCAGGAATTTCTCCGTCATGTTATTGATACTAACCCTAACTTAATTTTTGTCAAAGATTCCCAAGGCAAATTCACCCTCGCCAACCAAGCAACTGCTGATATTTATGGCACAACTGTAGAAAATCTCATTGGTTTGCGGGATGCCGACTTTAATGCCAACTTAGCCGAAGTTGAGAAATTTCTTGCCGATGATAGCCTGGTAATTAATCATCTCCAAGCTCACTGTATTGCAGAAGAAACTGTGACTACTGCTACAGGAGAAGTGCGTTATTTTCAAACTACTAAAATGCCCATAACTTTTAATAATCAAACTGCAGTTCTAGGTGTATCTAATGATATTACTGGAAGCAAGAAAGCCCAGACTAAATTAATTAATTCTTTACAAGAAAAAGAAGTCTTGCTCAAAGAAATTCACCATCGAGTCAAAAATAATCTTTATGTAATTTCTAGTCTTTTAAATCTGCAGTCAAGTTATGTAGAAGATGAAAAAATAATTAACTTATTTACAGATAGCCAGAATCGGATTCAAAGTATGGCCATGATTCACGAACAACTCTACCAATCCCAGAATCTGGCGAAAATCGACTTGACTGAATATCTCCAGCGATTGCTTGACAATCTCTTTTTATCGTACAATAATAACAGAAGACAAATAAAGCCAGTTATTGAAGTGGTGCGAGAAAACTTAAGTACTTACCAAACAGCCGACGCTTACGAGGCGACTGAGTTATTATTGAATTTGGAAACAGCCATTCCCTGTGGTTTACTGATTAATGAATTAGTTACAAACTCCTTTAAACACGCTTTTCCTGATGGGCGAGGGGGAGAAATTAGCATTAAATTAAGAGTAGCTCAAGAGAAAAAAATTAATCTCACTGTAGCTGATAACGGTATTGGTTTGCCAGAAGGTTTAAATTGGGAAGAGAGTCCTTCCTTGGGATTAAGACTGGTGCGAATTTTAACCCAGCAATTAGATGGTGAAATTGAGCTTTTGACTTCCTCATCGGGGACATCTTTCCATTTAAAGTTTGCAGAATTAAACTATAAAGAGAGGGTTTAATATGGCTGAAATTAAGATTCTGGTGGTAGAAGATGAATTAATTGCCGCAGAAAGTCTCGCCCTTGACTTAAAAAGGCTAGGCTACAAAGTGGTTGGAATTGTAGATTCTGGAGAAAAAGCGATTAATAAAAGCGATCAAACTAAACCTGATTTAGTCTTGATGGATATCATGCTCAAAGGAGAAGTAAATGGTATTGCAGCCGCAGAAGAAATTTATCATCAGTTTAAAATTCCCGTAGTGTATCTTACTGCCTATGCAGATGCTAATACTTTAGCGCAAGCCAAAAATAGCTCACCCTACGGTTATTTGGTGAAGCCATATAAGGCAGTTGAATTGAATACAACTATTCAAATCGCTTTCCAGAAATATCAAGAAGAGCAAGAAATTCAAGAAAAATTAGCCCAAGAAAAAAATAATAATCTCTTGAAATCCCGCGCTCTGGCTGTTGCTTCCCATGATTTACGCAATCCTTTAACTAATATTTTAGGCTATTCAGAATTGCTGCGCGACTATGGGGATAGATTTGCCCCCGAAAAAAGAAATGAATACTTTGATTGGATTAAGTATTCTGTCAATCACATGACAGAGTGTTTGGAAGATTTACTTCTCATTAGTAAGGCAGAAGAAGGTAAGCTTGTTTGTGAGCCAGAAATGCTAGATATTGTCGATTTTTGTCGCCAGATTTTAGCAGAGTTTAAACCAAGTCTGAGTGAAAATCATCGCCTAAGTTTTGTTTGTCAACATGAATCCTATCTGGCTAGTTTGGATAAAAAACTTCTGCGTCATATCTTGAGCAATTTAATTGCTAATGCTATTAAATATTCTCCTGCTGGGGGGAAAATTATTCTTAATTTAAGCTGTCAAAAAGATCAGCTTTCTTGCCAAATTCAAGA
Organism: Gomphosphaeria aponina SAG 52.96 = DSM 107014; assembly: GCA_016903655.1. GTDB lineage: Bacteria > Cyanobacteriota > Cyanobacteriia > Cyanobacteriales > Gomphosphaeriaceae > Gomphosphaeria > Gomphosphaeria aponina. The sequence continues at coordinate 4,283 of JADQBC010000100.1, read as the reverse complement.
TGAAGGGATTGGAATGCCTTTAGCATATCAAGCTAAAATCTTTCAAATATTTGAACGCGCTGACAATGTAGGTTCAATTAAGGGCAATGGTTTAGGTTTATCTATCGTGAAAAAAGCAGTGGATTTACATGGTGGCACTCTGGCTTTTAAGAGTCAAGAAAATGTGGGAACAACCTTTACTTTTACTATTCCCACCTAAAGTAGGGTGCGTTACGGCTGCGCCTAACGCACCAAATCTGTTGATTATTATACTTTCCGTGAATAATACTCAACCACGAGCAACTCTTGAATTTGCAGAGCAACCCATTCCCTTTCAATCATCCCATTCACTTTACCGACAAAAGTATTTTTGTCAAACTCCAAATGGTTGGGAAGATTTGCCAAACCAGGATACTGCATATTTGCTTCTACCAACTGTTTCGAGCGATCGCGGTTTCTCACCCCAATTACATCTCCTGGGCGACACTGATAGCTAGCAATATCCACCACCTTACCGTTTACCGTAATATGACCATGATTTACTAACTGACGCGCCCCGGGAATTGTTCCTGCCATCCCCAATCTAAATACGGTGTTATCCAGCCGCATTTCCAAAAGTTGCAGCAAAACTTGACCAGTTGAACCCGTAGCACGACGCGCTTTACGCACATAGCTGACTAGCTGTTTTTCACTCACTCCATAGTTAAAGCGGAGTTTCTGTTTTTCTTCCAAACGCACAGCATATTCAGACCGCTTTTTACGGTTTTGTCCATGTTGTCCTGGCGGATATTCACGACGTGCTTTTTTGCGAGTTAAACCTGGTAATTCTCCTAAACGACGAGTTACGCGCAAGCGCGGCCCTCTATATCTAGACATATATTAATCTCCTTTGAATGGTACATTTTCCCCCAAAATAACTATTATATCAGTTATTCGGTTTAAAATGTAGGGGCGGGTTTAGTAATAAATATTCTCGTACATTACAATAATCCTTAGAGCCAAACCCGCCCTCTACTTGACAACTGACTAATGACTACTTAGGAAAACTTCGCACAAAATTAATTACCGCAGGGGTTCGGGCGGGTTTGGATTTTTTGAGCAATTGCTCAACTCGATCAAAGCTAAACCCGCCCCGTCAGAAATTGTGTAAATAATGCAAGCTTATCTACTTATTATTTCCTGTTCTTCTTCGGTTAATTCAGGCAATTCCCCGATAACTTCTCTGTACATCTTAATATACTCAACCGCCGACTTATACCAACTAAAGTCCTCTCTCATCCCCCGTTGTTGTAACTCTTGCCATTCCTTCTTATAGCGGAAACCTTCCCAAGCCCTTACCATACAGGTAAATAAATCAAGAGGTTCATAGCGATCAAAACTATAACCCGTTCCCGTCTTATTAATTGGATCATGGAAAGAAACCGTATCCACTAAACCCCCAGTTTTTCTCACTATCGGCACACATCCATAGCGCATAGAAAGCATTTGAGCAATCCCACAGGGTTCAAACCGTGAAGGCATGAGGAAAGCATCAGCACCACTATAAATTCTCCTGGCTAAAGCATCATTATAGAGTAACTGGACAGAAATCCGACCCCGAAAACGGGATGAAAGTTCCCAAAGCTGGGTTTCATAATAGCGATCGCCTGTTCCCAAAACAATCAACTGCGCATCAGAATAGGCTAAAAATCTTTCTAAGATTTGCAAAACCAGATCAATCCCTTTTTGTTCCACCAGTCTTGTCACCATTCCCATTAAAAATGCCCCTTTGTTCACCACCAGTCCCACTTCTTCCTGCAAGGCAATTTTGTTAGGAGTGCGTTTTTCAATGCTATCGGCAGTGTAATTCTGCTCAATATATTTATCCGTAGCGGGGTTATAGCTATCTGTATCAATCCCATTCAGGATACCCCTCATTTTGCCGCTGATCCAGGAAAGCAGTCCTTCTAATTTTTCCCCATATGCAGCAGTTTGAATTTGCATGGCATAAGTTGGAGATACAGTATTCACCCTGTCCGCAAACTGAACTGCTGCTGCCATTGTGTTATGACCCTGCATATACCAAGGACACCAAGTTATTTGGTCTAGATACCAACGCCACGGGCCTTGATAAGCCAGATTATGAATGGTAAAAACAGTACTAATATCAGGAGATTGGTTCATCCACACAGGAATCATCCCTGTATGCCAGTCGTGACAATGGATAATTTGTGGCTTCCAGTAATTCCAGACAAATTCTGCCGCCCCATTAGCAAAGAAAGTGAAGCGCCAGCCTTCATCCTCCCCACCATAAATATTACGGGGTTCAAAAGCAGGATGTCCAAATAAATATAGGGGAACATCTGTACCTGGGAGTACGGTTTCATAAACACCAAAAGTCTGGAACATGGCATTTCCCCACCAAATCGGTTTACTGGGAATTTCTACCTTGTCTGGGAGGAAGCCATAATATGGCATAAATACACGGACATCATGTCCCAACTTTCTCAATACTATAGGTAATGCCCCGACAACATCCCCCATCCCACCTACTTTAGCTAGGGGAGCTGCTTCCGCAGCTACAAATAAAATTTTCATGCTCGTTTTGCGTTCCCTCAGTACATCCTTAGTGATTATATCGGGGATTGATCCCCTCTGTTGACCAACTTTGGTGGTTATTACGAACAATTATTTAATTTTTCTTGAAAATCTGATGTTCTGTTGTTGCTCATCCCTGTTGCAATTACTTTGGCGTTAGTTTTTTTAGCGTATTTTAATACTATACAAAAATTTATATAAATTAACTAACCCATTATTTCTTAATATACTTTAAAAAAAATATTTCTGAAAACTCTTGACAAAAATAACCCTTGTATGTTAGCCTGATAATGGGAAAAGATGCCGCCCATATATATAGCTACTATAAACAAGTAAAGATACGGCAATGCCGTACCCCTACCCGTTATGCCTTGGGGAAAGTTTTTTTCTATTTTTTTTTTCCAAAAAGAGGAGCAATAAGGAGAGCCTGGAAAACTCGAAGCAATATTTTAAACTTAGGAATGAAGAAAGTTGACCAACTCCTCAAGTTTTGACCAAGGGGCACCGCACTTAAGAATAGCTCTGGCTGTTTCGATTCCTTGGTGATAGTCTTCAAAGGGGACAACTTCCCCCACTTGAAGAGCTAAGGAAGCATTTAAAGCTACGGCATCTTGCTGTGCGGGAGTGCCTTTTCCTTGGAGAACATTTTTAAGAATTGTGGCATTTTCCTCTAAATTTCCCCCTTTTAATGCCGAAGTGGGGGCTGGAGTTACACCTAATTCTCTGGGGTTGATACTGCTAAAATTTACTTGACCTTGATGGAGTAAAGCTAAGTCAGTAAGATCAGCTAAACCAGCTTCATCCAGTTTTTCCCGTCCATGAAGTACAATTGCTTTATTAATGCCCAAATTGTGGAGAGAAGAGGCGATCGCCCCTAAAAATTGAGCATCAAATACTCCAATTACCTGACCTGTGGGACACAAAGGGTTGACCAAGGGGCCCAAAAGATTAAACACGGTGCGCACTTTTAAAGTACGGCGTATCTCAGCCACAGCTTTCAAAGCTGGATGCCAAGCAGGGGCAAACAAAAATGTTACTCCAACTTCCCTAAGTGCTGCTTGTACTTTCGCTTCTGGTGCAGCAAAATTAATCCCCAAATATTCTAAAACATCGGCCGAACCCACCTTACTGGAGGCCGAGCGATTACCATGTTTAGCCACTTGTACCCCAGCGGCGGCTGCCACAAAAGCCACAGCAGTAGAGATATTGAAAGTAGAAGCACCATCTCCCCCAGTTCCACAGGTATCAATGACTGGGTGAGTGTGTTTGATGGCCCTTTGTTGTAAAGATTGCTGCTGTAGGACTTGAGCCATACCACTTAATTCTGTGGCTGAAACACCTTTAGCTTGGATAGCGGCTAAAATTGCACCAGAAAGTACAGGAGGTATTTCTGCTTGTAACCATCCCTGCATTAGTTGAGCGGCTTGAGTCTGGGAGAGAGACTGTTTATCTAATAATTGTTGGAGTAAACTTGACCATTCCATAGGGGAAACTTTTGCACCTACCGCGAATTTTCAAGAAAATGATACAATATTATGGAACTAAAAACAAGAGTGGGGTCAATTTTTATGACTCAAGAATTAATAGATTTAAGAACAAGTATCATTGAGGGAAGATATGCAGATGCTCTGGGAATTGTGGATGAATTAGAAGGGATGAGCAAACAGGCAATTTTACGAAATATGCAATCTTTTTTGCTCAGAATGTTGATTCATTTAATTAAAAAT
>JADQBC010000030.1 GCA_016903655.1 Gomphosphaeria aponina SAG 52.96 = DSM 107014 | reverse complement strand
AAAGAGTAAGATTAAAATTGCCAATGAAATAGAAATATTAGTAGATAAGGGGTATCAAGGAATAAATAAATTTCATAGTAACAGTAAAATACCTTTTAAGAAAACCAAAAATAAAAAAATAAGTAAAGAGCAAAAAAAATTTAATAAAGAGTTAACTAAGGAAAGAATTGTTATTGAACATATTAATAGAAAGTTAAAAATATTTAGGATTTTATCTAGTACATACAGAAATAGAAGAAGAAAGTTTGGATTAAGATTTAATTTAATCGCTGGGATTTATAATTATGAGTTAAAACTTCAACTTCTATTAGTAGAAAATAATTAGTTTCGCAAGAGGTCTAGTGAATCTCGTCCCTACCCAGTGAGGATTTTAAAATCTGTTGATAGTGAAATTTTACAGATATTTGCTACAAAGATTTACAATACCACTGCTATTCCTGTACGCTTTAAGAAAAGTTAAGATTAAAGTTAGTTGCAATCCAATTCTTGATGGGTGAGCTTTTCTCTTTTTTCGGCTTCGCAAAGTGCCTTTATAATTTAATCAGGAGGGTTATAATCATAAAGGTACAATTCAATGGCTTCTTGAATATTTTTTAATGCTTCATCAAGATCATTTCCCTCACTAATACAACCAGGGAGAGAAGGGACATAAACAGTGTAACCCCCTTCATCACTGGGTTCTAAAATAACATTGATTTTCATAACAGGTTTCTTATTTTTATCGAATGTTAGGGCTTACTATAGCAAGAAAATCAGAAACGTTTAATCTCGTAACAAAACTTTACATTTAAGCGTATATTACACCCTTGTCACCTATTTTGACCAAGTGTAACTCATCCGTCTGAACCGTTGTTCCCTGCAATTTCATTTCATATATAAGCATAATTCTTATCGTTTTTGGCTTACAATAAATTATTCTAATAGAAAAAAAACTGAGTGTTAATCCCCCCAGCCAGCCGCCCTTCTAGGGTGGGGCTTTAAACCCATTTTTTTGGTAATTTGAAGGGAGGTGAAACTAGAAACTGGAGCTGAACTGGACTACGCTACTGAAAAGGCAACAAATTAATCCCGTACCAGTGGTGATAAAATTTTCTTAGATGAGCAGAGGGTGGGGTTGGAGGAGGTGATTATTTCTACTCGCTTCTTTGCACACCTGCTTGAGGAGAAATATTTATTTACAAAAATACTACTTAATAATTGACAAGAATGATGTCCGAAGGTAAAAATCATGGTTGCTGATTAATTACTTAGACGAGATTACTTTATCTTCAATAAAAACATATGTAAATATAGCGTGCTAAAATAAAAAAAACAGTTGAGAAAAGCAGTTATTTATGGGAAAAATTTAGTGAAAAAGTTATTGTTACTCAAATATATTATTAGTTACTAGAAGTGAATATGGACTGGAAAACTCCACTACGAAACCTCCAAGCTGACTTCATCGAAAGATTAAAAGTAAATCAGCTTCTACATTGTAAAAGGGCAGGAAATCACAGTGAATTAACTGTAATTTCAGGGGACAAATTAGAGGAATTGTACAGAATTTGTACTAATTTGGTGGAAAGATATAAATGGGCTCCGCAAGAACAGGTATTTGTGAATAAATTGAAGTCGATGTTAAGCGAGGAAGTAGTAAGAGAACGTTTAAGTGATTTTGTCACGCCCATTGTGGATGATGAAAAAAGAGAGTTACAAATAGATTTTACAGTAACATCTGACCCGAGTGTGGGCATTAAAGTAGAAGCGATTCAAGGGAATATAGATACAGGCCGCTGGTGGATAAGCAAAGAGGAAGCAGAAAAAAATGCTGTTATAGTTTGTGTTTGGATTAAGGAAGAAATCAAAGAAAATAAAAAAAAGTACGATGTAGTTTTAGCAGGGTTTATCCCAACAACCATGAGTAATGGGATGAATGAGGCCATGTCTTTTGGCATAGATGAATTGCTCTATGGTGGGGGGTTAAAAGGTTATTTAGAAAGCGTCAGTAGGAAAAATCCTGACTATACAAATATGGCAAAAGAAGGGTTTGAAAAAGGAGATTATGAAACAGCGATCGCCAACTATGATGAAGCGTTAAAATTAAATCCCAATGAGGCAAAAATCTTTCTCCGTCGTGGAATTGCTCGTTATTATCAAGGTGATCATCAGGGAGCAATCAAAGATTATACAGAAGCGATCGCCATCAATTTTAAAGATCCCTATGCCTACTATAACCGAGGTATGGCTAAATCTGAAATTGGAGATCAGCTCGGAGCGATCGCCGATTATACAAAAGCGATAGAAATCAATGCTAAAGATGCTTATACCTATTATGGGAGGGGAAAAGTTCTGGCAGAAATCGGAGATGATCAAGGAGCAATAGCAGACTACACAGAGGCAATTAATCTTAATCCTCATGATGCTTATGCTTATTATCAACGGGGGAAAGTCCGTTCACAGATGGGAGATAAAAGAGGGGCGATCGCTGATTACAGCGAAGCGGTCAACATCCATCCTACAGAGAAAAAACAAGAGGAATCAAAACCATTATCATTAAAAAAATTCCAATTTGAAACTTTGACAGTCAACTCAAGAGGTCAACAAACTCAACGGCGCTTCTGTGATGGTGAATTTTTTGAAGAAAAACTCAATGAGGGGGTGATTCTGGAAATGGTAGCGATTCGAGGAGGCACTTTTCTCATGGGTTCCCCCGATACGGAAGCAGAGCGGACAGACAAAGAAAGTCCACAACATCAAGTAAATGTTCCCTCCTTCTTTATGGGAAAATATCCCGTCACTCAGAAACAATGGCGATCAGTAGCAACTTTACCCCAAGTTAATTTTCCTCTCAAAGAAAGTCCCTCGGAATTTAAAGGGGATAATCTGCCAGTGGAGAGTATCTCCTGGTATGAAGCGGTGGAATTTTGCGCTCGCTTATCCCAAAAAACGGGCAGCACCTACCGCCTACCCAGCGAGGCTGAATGGGAATATGCTTGTCGAGCAGCTACCAATCTTAACCCTTTCTATTTTGGCAAAACCATCACCACCCAATTAGTTAACTATGATGGTAAATACATTTATGGCTCTGCTCCCAAAGGTAAGTATCGTGGTCAAACAACTCCTGTAGCTAAATTTCCTCCCAATGCTTTTGGCTTACATGATCTCCACGGCAATGTTTGGGAATGGTGTGCTGACCACTGGCACAATAATTATTTCAACGCTCCTACTGATGGCAGTGTATGGCTTGCAGATCTAGCCGCTAATGAAAGTCAATTTCGGGTGCGCCGAGGCGGTTCGTGGTACAATAATCCTGCTAACTGTCGTTCCGCCTGTCGTAATGCCTGTGAATCTAGTGAAAGCTATTACTATATCGGTTTTCGCGTCGTACGAAATCCTAATGGTTAATGGTTGATGGTTGATAGTTGATAGTTGATGGTTGATAGTTGATAGTTGATGATTAATTGTTTATTAACCATCAACTCTCAACTGAATTTCAGACTAGGCTAAAGCAGCCATTTTCACATCATTAGTTGCCAGAAGATCTTGCAACTCTTCAGCATCCACAGTTTCCTTCTCAACTAATATTTGTGCTAATTTGTCGAGAATGTGACGATTATTGACTAAAACCTCCTTAGCACGACGATAAGCTTGCTCCACCAAATTGTGAACTTCCTCATCGATCGCCGCTGCCGTCTCATCAGAAAAATCTCGATCTGAAGCAATTTCCCGACCAAGGAATACATTACTATTTTGTCGTCCTAAAGCCACTGGTCCTAGGCGATCGCTCATGCCGAAACGAGTCACCATCTGCCGTGCCACCCTGGTTACTTGTTGCAAGTCATTAGAAGCACCTGTAGTAACTTCTTCTTCACCAAAGATAATCTCTTCAGCCAGACGACCACCGAGGGCTACTGCCATTTGATTTTGCAGATAGGAGCGGGAATATAGCCCAGACTCCATGCGATCTTCACTCGGAGTAAACCAAGTTAAACCACCAGCACGCCCCCGAGGAATAATGCTAATTTTCTGCACTGGGTCATAATCTGGCATTAAAGCACCCACTAAAGCGTGGCCTGCTTCGTGATAAGCTACCAAAGTCTTACGTCTTTCGCTCATCAAGCGGTTTTTCTTCTCTGGCCCTGCTAGCACCCGATCGATCGCATCATTCACCTCATCCATGGAAATTTCTGTCAGGTTACGGCGTGCTGCTAAAATTGCTGCTTCATTCAACAAGTTTGACAAGTCAGCACCAGTAAATCCTGGGGTACGACGGGCAATCTTATCGAGATCAACATCCTGCGCCAATGTTTTCCCCCGAGCATGAACATTGAGAATTTCCTGCCGCCCTGCATAGTCAGGACGATCCACCACCACTTGACGGTCAAAACGACCAGGACGCAATAATGCTTGATCCAAAACATCAGGGCGGTTAGTTGCGGCAATAATAATAATGCCTGTATTCCCTTCAAAACCATCCATCTCGGTGAGTAATTGGTTGAGGGTTTGTTCCCGCTCATCGTTACCGCCCCCTAAACCTGCACCCCGTTGACGACCTACTGCGTCAATTTCATCGATAAATACGATACAAGGAGCATTAGCTTTCGCCTGTTCAAAAAGGTCGCGCACACGGGAAGCGCCCACACCCACGAACATTTCTACAAACTCAGAACCCGAAATAGAAAAGAAAGGTACTCCTGCTTCTCCCGCTACTGCACGGGCGAGAAGGGTTTTACCTGTTCCTGGAGGGCCAACTAACAGTACGCCTTTGGGAATTTTTGCCCCGAGTGCGGTAAAACGGTCAGCATTTTTCAGAAAGTCAACCACTTCAGTCAGTTCGAGCTTTGCTTGTTCAATTCCTGCTACATCCCCAAAAGTTACTTGGGTTTGGGGTTCCATTTGCACCCTCGCTTTTGACTTCCCAAAATTCATCGCCTGGTTTCCAGGGCCATTTTGGGCGCGACGCAATAAGAAAAATAAACCCACCAAGAGCAAAACAGGGAAGAAAAGACTGCTTAATGCACGGAACCAGAAGCTTTCATCTTCCTGGGGTCGAACAATAATATCAACATTATGTTCCGTGAGAATGTCGATTAAACCAGGATCTTGAGGCAAGTTTACCAAAAAAGGCGCTCCGCCACTGGGGTTTGGTACTTGTGCCTGGGTACGATCTGCACTAATATTAACCCGCTCAATCTGATTATTTTCGACTCTATTAATAAATTCGCTGTAAGTCAGGGTTTCCCGACTTTGGGGTTGTTGATCTAAAAATGCAGTTCCGAGAGCGATGACTACTATTGCTAGCAGTGCATACAGCCCTGCGTTTCTCCATTTTTTATTATTTTTGTTCACGGGCTAGGCCTCCATATAGCTGAGGTTATGGGAATATTGATGGGATTTGATCATGGCTTGGTCTTTACCAATATTTACCATCCTGGCTTTTTCTTTCTCTATGTTAACTTATGTTAACCTTTCTTACGAAACTATTCTAACAACTTCCAAAATTGGCGTTGCTGAATTGAAGCATGAAACCTTAAAGTAGGGAGAGGGTTTTAGTTGGGTTAGTAGTTTTTGTAAAAATATAATTCATAACTCAATTCAGCAACGCCCCAAAATTTAACTGTGTTGACCAATCTTGGGTGGTATCAATTGTAGTAACATATTTTCTCTCTGCCTCGGTAAAAGGCTCTGCGGCGGTTTGCTGCTCTGTGAGCAGGTTTACCGTTGCATCGGAAATATCTCCAGTCCGTTGGGCAAGGCGATCGCGTAATACTCCCATTGGAGCTGTACAGTGGATAATCTCTAAGCTTAATTTTGCCACTTCTGCCGCCACATAAGCTCTTTCCCGCCATATTTGACGATCATATTTCCCATCCAAAATCACCACCCACCCTTGACTGGCTAAAATTATCCCCAAGGCTAACAAACGGTTATAAGTCTTCTCACTCATTGCTGGTGTATATAACTCATTTCCCCCGTGCTCCTCTAAAGCCATACCCCCCAAATGTTTCCGCACAGCATCAGAGCGAATTTTAATCCCGTTACTTTTTTTTGCAATTTCTTCAGCTACAGTACTTTTCCCCGCACCTGACAACCCAGACATTAAAATCAGTTTTCCCTGTTTAGGTAGGGTATATTTCCAGGCTAATTGATAATAATTTACTGCCGTTTTCGTCACTTTTTCCTTTTCTTGTTCAGACAATGCTCCCTCATCTAACATCAGAGAAAATACCTTCGCTCTGACATAAGCTTGACGACACAAATATAATGGTAAAACTTGCACCCCTTCCCAGTCGCCCGTATTTTCTAAATAAGTATTTAAGAAAACATTACCTAACTCTTGAAAACCTCTCGCTTCCAAATCCATCACCGTAAAAGCTACATCAGCAATAACATCAATAAACCGAAACTCCTCATTAAATTCTATCCTGTCAAATAATTGAATTTTATTTTGCCACCAACAAATATTTTTTAGATGTAAGTCCCCATGACACTCTTTAATTTTATTATTTTCCCTGCGACTAGAGAATATTTCCTTTTTCTCCGACAAAAAATTATCAGTAAACCGCTTAGTTTCCTCATACTGCTGTTGACTTTGAGTTATCCCAATATATTTAGCAGTATGCCCATAATTATCATCAATTGATGCTTTAATTTTCTCTCCAGTCCCAAAACTTTTAATCTCATCATTAGTTTGACTTTTCTCGTGAAAAAGAGCCACCATTTTCCCCAAGTCTTCCAGATGTTTTGTTGTTAATTTTCCTTGCTCCAACATCCTGCTCAACAAATCATCCTGGGAAAATTGACGCATTTTTAGCACATATTCTTGAGTTTCTCCCCTACCATTTAAACGATAAATTTCCCCAATTTTAGTTATGGGTAAAACCTCTAAATAAATTTCTGGAGCGTTTTGCTTATTTAAGCGTAACTCTTCCTCTAAAAAAAATTTTCTCTTGGCTAAAGTTGAGAAGTCTAAAAAGCCAAAATTTACGGCTTTCTTAATTTTGTAAGCATAATTACCAGTTAACAGCACATAAGAAATATGGGTTTGAATCCCCTTAATTGAATTTTGCACAGAATGGGGATAAAAGTGCGCTTGCTGCATTTGTTCAATTAATTTTTTTTGCTGCATATTCATAATATTTATTGCTCCAGATAAGGCAGTTGCAGCAATAATTCTATCAGGCATTTCAGGAACAATTTGCCTATCAATTTGCTGCATTATTTATTAAGTATCAATAATGTCATTTTAATACATTCTATTCAGTAAAACTCCCCCACATTTCTTTACGCAACTCTTTAATATCTTCCTCAGTAATATCTACTTTTAAATCAGCGCACAATCCCTTGATGCTTTTTGAAGGACGCTGAGGGATAGACTTTTGATATAAAAATTCAGCAAAATCTAACAATTCTAGTTTTTTATCAACAGGTAATTGCCCAACTTTTTCCAGTAAAGATTGTTCTAAATTCATGGTGATACCTCTAACTATTTTGACAAAACCTAATTACCGTTGGAGTTTTATTTTAATTATTATTTACCTAAAATCTTCTTAATTTACCCTTGAGCTAATTCTCCCCTGCTTTTTGATAATAGACCCAGGCAGCACAAGATAGTTGATGGTTGATAGTTGATGGTTGATGGTTGATGGTTAACAATGAACAATGAACAATTAACAATTAACCATCAACAATGAACAATGAACAAATTAACTAATTGGCGTTGCGTTTTTTTTTCAATGACACATCTTCGTAGGGAGAAGGGAGAGGGTTTTGGATTGGTTAAACTGTTTAGTATTTTTTATACAAAAAAAACTACTAGAAAAACGCAACGCCAACTAATTTAACAAAGATTTAAGTTCTTCTGTTGCTAATCTTGGGCCATAATTGGTTACCAATTTAGCTGCTGCTTTTGAAGCTAAAGAACCCGCATCAGCAAAACTCATCCCATGAGTAATTCCATAAAGAAAAGCTCCAGCGTACATATCTCCTGCCCCTACAGTATCAATTGCTTTAACTTTCACAGGAGCAATTTCAATATTGTGCTCACCATCAAAAATCAAAGAACCCTTAGCCCCACGAGTAATAGCAAAACCTTGCGCCAATGTTTTTAAATGTTCGATCGCCACTGAAATATCATCTGTCCCTGCCATTTTCAAAGCTTCAACTTCATTAGAAAAAATAAAATCTAAACCCCCTCCAATTATTGCTAACAACCCTTCTTTAAAAAACTCTACCATATTCGCATCTGACAGAGAAAAAGCTATTTTAACTCCTGCATTTTTAGCAATTTCACACGCTTTTATTGCTGCTGCTTTTGCCGTAGGTGATGTAACTAAATAACCTTCCAGATAAAGATAGTCAGAATTTACTAGAGCATCTGGTACAATTTCCCCCTCTGATAAACCACTTGAAATTCCCAAAAAAGTGTTCATCGTGCGATCAGCATCAGGGGTTACCATCACCAGACATTTACCAGTAATTCCTGCTTCCCTCTCTTCACTATTGATATTTGTATCCACCCCACAATTTATTAAGTCTTCTAAATAGAAAGAACCGATGTCATCATTAGCCACTTTACAGGAATAAAAACCTTTTCCTCCCAACTGACTTAGTGCCACCATTGTATTAGCTGCTGACCCACCACAACTTTTTTTACAAGGGATATCCTGCAACTGCGTCATAATTGCTTGTTGCTGATTTTCATCCATTAAAGTCATTACCCCTTTATCAATTTTTAGCTCTTGGAGCAACTCAATGGACACCGCAAATTCCATATCCACTAACGCATTTCCCACGCCATATACGTTATATTTCTTCATTACTTTTTCCTATTTTGGGCTTTTTTTATCGTTAATTTTTCATGGTTAATTGTTAATCGTTAATCCTTCATTATCAACCATCAGTAGAAGGCAGAAGGCAGAAGGCAGAAGGCAGAAGGCTTTTATACAACCATCAGTAGAAGGCAGAAGCAGAAGGCAGAAGCAGAAGGCTTTTATACAACCATCAGTAGAAGGCAGAAGGCAGAAGGCAGAAGGCTTTTATACAACCATCAACCATCAACCATCAACCATCAACCATCAACCATCAACCATCAACCATCAACCATCAACCATCAACCATCAACCATCAACCATCAACCATCAACCATCAACCATGAAACTTATTAGCTACACTTCTGTAGTTACTGAATCCATTTTTCCTGAAACTACAATTGATACAACATTTCTGTCAGGATCATCCATTGCGGTGACACCTGCTGGCAAAACTAACTCATTCACCCGCAAAGTTGTTCCTATATCCATGTCAGAAACATTAATTTCGATAAATTCTGGTATGTTACTTGGGTCACATTGAATTGCCAATTCAGAAAGCATTTGATCAACAATGCCACCGTTTTTCACCCCTACCGCATTGCCTACTACATTTATTTGCACTACTACTTCAACTGGACCATGACCCTTAGTAGCAAAAAAGCTCAAATGGTAAAGTGTTCTTTTCCAAGGATGACTTTGTACCTCTCTAATCAGAGCTTTCCCATTCCAAGATAGCTCAGGAATTTTCAAATCGATGAGCGTGTTATTAACAGAAGCTTTTTTTAGTAAATTTTGAGCTTCTTTTTCCTTTAAAGTTAAAGAAATAGATTCAGTCCCTTGGTGTCCATATAAAGCAGCAGGGATTAAACCCTCACGACGTAGCGCTCTTGGGTTACTTCCTGCCGCTCTTGTTTGACATTCTACTGTAATTTCCATTATTTTTTTATTCCTATTTTTCTAGTAATTTTGAGTGAAAATTCACATGAGGTTATTTTTTCAGAGAGGATTTAATTCTCATTCACTGGAGTACCATCAGCATCGAGCAAAGCACGTTTTGGGCCGTGAATCGGGTCTTCTACTATAATAGTTTGGTCACGACTTGCACCAAGAGAGACGATCGCAATGGGAACTTCCATTAATTCTGCCAAGAATTTCAGATAGTCCAAAGCTGGCTTTGGTAAATCATCTAATGAGCGACATTCTGTAGTTGATTTCTGCCAACCTGGTAAAGTTTTGTAGATTGGCTTACAGCGAGCCAATTCTGACGCATTGCTAGGAAAGTCATAGCACAATTGCCCATTTAATTCATAGGCAGTACAAACTTGGATTTCTTCAAGCTCGTCGAGTACATCCAGTTTAGTTATCGCCAGACAGTCCAAACCATTGATGCGTACAGCATAACGACCAATGATGCCATCGAACCAACCACATCTCCTAGGACGACCTGTAGTAGTTCCAAATTCTGCGCCCCGATCGCCTAATAACTTCCCTATTTCCCCGTGCAATTCTGTGGGAAATGGCCCTTCTCCTACTCTTGTAGTATAAGCTTTTGCCACTCCAATTACGCGGTCAATAATTGTCGGGCCCACACCTGCACCAACGCAAGATCCTCCCGCAATTGGATTAGATGAAGTAACATAAGGATAAGTCCCGTGATCCAAATCCAGTAATGTTCCTTGCGCTCCTTCAAACAGGATATTTTTCTTTTTCTTTACCGCCTGATAAATTCTCAGAGAACTATCAATCACATAAGGACGCAAACGTTCCGCATATTGGAGATATTCATCAATTACCGACTTTGGCAGTAGGGGCGGCAAATTATAAAGTTTCTCCAGAATTACATTTTTATAGTTTATCGTCCATTCTAATTTTTCCTGGAGGTCATCTGGATTTAACAAATCAACTACTCGAATGCCAGTGCGTTCTGACTTATCCGCATAAGTCGGGCCTATTCCTCGTCCCGTTGTGCCTATTTTCCTTTTCCCACGCCTTTCTTCCGCCGCTTGATCAATCAATCGATGATAAGGCATAGTCACATGAGCTGTTTGGGAAATAAATAGGTTTTCAGTAGAAACATTTAGCGCTTCTAACTGGGACATTTCTTCTAGCAGAACTTGTGGGTCAATAACCGTTCCAGAACCTATAATACACTCAGTCTGAGGATACAAAATCCCACTAGGAATTAAGTGCAGTTTAAAGGTTCGGTTCTTGACAACAACTGTATGTCCTGCGTTAACTCCACCTTGGGAACGCACCACCACATCTGCTGACCGACTCAATAAATCGGTTATTTTTCCTTTTCCTTCGTCACCCCACTGGGCCCCAATCACAATAACGTTAGCCAAGGATTTCTTACAAGCACTAAAGTTCACAAACCACTATTATCTCAGATGGGGCAAAAAATGTCAACTAATTAAAGGAGGTTTTTATGGCTTTATATGCAGATCTACACCGTCATCTGGGCGGTTCTGTGGTGCCGCGGGTTCTCTGGCGCTATTTCCAACGCCATCATCCCCAACTCAGAGAGCGCTTTCCTGATTATCCAGAGTTTGAAACCTTTTATACCCGCGAGCGTTCAACCCTTGATGAGTATTTAGAATTGCATACTCTGGTAGAAAGTGTTCAAACTGCACAAACTTTGCCTTATTTTATATATCGTTTAATTCGTGGAGCTTACATATTTGAAAATTTGGCTTATTTAGAACTGCGCTACACTCCTTATTTACGAACTTCCTCGGAGTTAAGTCAAACTGAAAGAATAGAACAGATGGCATTAATTGTAGAGATTGTGGGGAAAGCTTCCCAGGTAAAAGAGTATCCTATTATTACCAGCCAAATCCTCTGTATGCACTCACGGCTACCTTATGAAGTGAATAAAGCCATTGTTGACTTAGCTGCTTGCGCCTCAGATTATGTATGTGCAATAGACGTAGCAGGAGGAGATAAAATCTATGGAGAGCGCATGGAAGAATTTATTAGCTTGTACAAATATGGGCGATCGCTCGGAGTAAAAACCACAGGTCATCTTTACGAAACCACAGATGGTTGTTATCCCCAGCTTCTGCCCTATTTAATGCGGATCGGTCATGGCATTCAAATTCCCTTAAGGTATCCAGCATTATTAAAAGAGGTAGCCTCGCTCAACCAATGTCTAGAAATTTGTCCCACAACTTACCTAAAAACTGGGACTCTAGAGAATTTACAGCAATTGAAAGTAGTTTTTGACCGTTGCTTTGAAGCAGGAGTAGATATTGCCATCTGTACCGATAATGCAGGGTTACATAATGTCCGTCTGCCTTTTGAATACGAAAATCTGCTCACTCAAGATGTAATCGATTTTAATCAGCTCCAAGCTTGTACTAATGCTGCCTTCCGTCATGCTTTCGCCTGGCCCTATGGTCATCCTCCCATTTCCCTCCTCACTGGGTTACTCCAAGATGAATCCCCAGCGGTGCACAGAGGTTAAGAGATTGGGCGTTGCTGCATTGAAGCATGAAATCTTAAAGTAGGGAGTGGGGAGAGGGTTTTAGTTGGGTTAGTAGTTTTTGTAATAATATAATTCATAACTCAATTCAGCAACGCCAGAGTAGGGAGGGGGGAGTAGGGAGAGTTTCGCACTCATGTTTCCCTTGATGTGTTTTGGGAAATAGACATGAAGGTTGTAGCTTGTAGTTTATATTTACTGTAAATGAAACCCAGCTAGAATCAGGTAAATGTTGGGTTTCACTTACGTTCAACTTTTGGCTTACTTTTTTCTAATTAATCGAACTTAATATAAAAGCTCAATTTTAAACCTGACTGAGTATAGTCCTTTGTCCTTTTGTATATGTTTGAGATAATAAAATTAAGACAAATGAGCTTAGACCAATGAGCTTAGACCAATGAAATGTTAATAATTAGTTACAAAATACCAATTGGGCACAAACAAAAAAAGGTGAGGTTTGATGGGGATCTGAGGGAGAATAATATATGTCCACATAAATATTATTAAACAACTTGAGCATAATGTAAAATTAAGCACCATAAAAAAAATTGGGCTTCTCATCGGTTAAAAAATATGATAGAATAGAAAATATAAGAACTAAGGTTTAGTCTAATGCTGCCTGTGTAAAGAAAATATGTTTATAGAGATTGTATTGCACCCAGAGGTAGTTGATTTTCTCAGACAAAATCCAGAAAGTAAACTGGGAGAAAGAGTGGGGAATTGCTTGGAAAAATTAAAGCAACAACAGTTTGATGGCGGTTTGAGAGTAAAGAAACTCAAGGGAATCGCCAAGAGAATTTGGGAAGCGAGGATTACTCAAGCAAGTCGCCTCATTTTTACTTATGAGCATTCGTGGCAACCAGAGACAGGAAAGCCACAAGTTTATATAGCAGTACAAGATATCTGTTTGGATCATGATGATGTGTCTCGTAGAGCCCAAAGGGCAAGAAGGAGAAATTCTAATCTAGAATGGTTAGACTTAGAAGAAAATGATGAAGCTATTGTTAGCTGGGAAGGCAATGGTAAAGGAAAATCTGATCTAGATGCAGCACAAGCGGAAGAGTTAGAAATACCGAACGAATTTATAGATGGTTTACTAGGAAATACACAATGGTTATTACTAGAGTCGGAGGAAGATTGGCGGCGAGCAATCATAGAGAAAGATGCTGACTTACCATTGAAACTTACTCCAGAAGAATATAATCTCGCATCTGGGTACGGAAATCTTTTACTTTCAGGGAGTGCAGGGACAGGGAAAACAACAGTGGGACTGTATCGGTTACTGAATAGCTTAGAAATTTTACCCCCAGGTAAGCGTCTTTATGTGTGCTACAATCCCATTCTCCTAAAAGAAGCAAAAAAACAATTTTTAAGATTAGCGGGGACAAAAATAGGTGGCAGAGAATCTATTTTTGAATTTAAAACAATTAAAGAATTGGCCAGAGAAATTCTGGAAGAAACAGAAGAAAGTTATCTAGAAACAAACGAAGTAAACTTTGAGATATTTCAAGATTTATACAGTCGCCATCCCAAGCGAAAACAGTATCCAGCAGCATTAGTATGGGATGAAATTCGCAGTATAATAAAAGGTGCACAATTAGACAGTGAGGCAAGTCTTTTACCCAAGCAAGAATATGAACGTTTGGGAAAAAAACGGGGTTCAGTAATTCCATCTCAAGAGCGTTATATTGTCTATAAAATAGCCCAGTGGTATCAGGAAAAAATAGCAGCAGAAGGGCAGTTTGATGAAATAGATTTAGCTCGACGGGTACTGAAGCTGGTTAAAGTGGGGAAAGGAAGACGCTATCAGTTAGTGGTGTGTGATGAAGTGCAAGATTTAACCGAATTGCAGTTAGAATTGCTAGTAAGATTAGTGACAAATGAGGGACAGCTATTTTTTGCTGGTGACTTAAATCAAATGATTAGCCCCAGTGGGTTTCGCTGGGAAGATTTGAAGAGTAAATTTTTTAAAGCGAAAAAAGAGGTAGAACAAGAACATCTTTACTTTAATTTCCGTAGTGTGAGCAGCTTGGTAAAATTAGCGAATCAGTTGCTGTTGCTGCGCTCTCGCTTGCTGCAAGAAACTGTGGAGGAAGTAGAGAAAACAGATCATAATCATGGTGAGGCTGCAAGATTAATTGCAGCACCCCTAGAAAAACTTCAACAGACTCTCGAAAGTCTGAACCCAGAAGATGCGATTTTGGTGAGAAGGGATAGTGATAAAGAATTATTATCAGCACAGTTTAAATCTAGCTTTGTTTTTACGATTGAGGAAGCTAAAGGATTGGAGTTTGACACGGTTTTTTTGGTGGAGTTTTTTGGGAAGAGTCAAAGTTTGTGGAAAAAAGCTCTCTCCCAACCAGAAGCTTTAAAGGATAAAGAAAAGCCGCAGTTGAAGTTAGAGTTAAATTTACTGTATGTAGCGGTGACTCGCGCTCGTAGGATTTTGAATATTTGGGAAAGGGAATTGTCGGAAACTTGGAGTCAGAAAGAGTTGATAAAAAGTGTGAGTCTAATTCATCCTGATGTGGTAAGAGATAATCGCATTGAACCTACGGCCTCTATGTGGCGAGAGCGAGGGTTGTATTATCGAGAGGCGGGTTTTTATCGTCAGGCGGTAGAATGTTTCCAAAAAGCAGGGGAAATTAAGCTGGAAAGAGAAGTAGAAACAACAGTATTATTGCAACAAAGGAAGTATGAGCAAGCGGCAGAGGTGTTGGTACTGTTAGAAAAGTGGGAAGCAGCAGCTCAATGGTTTGAGCGGGTACAGAAATTGGAAAAAGCAGCCGAGTGTTGGGGAAAGGCGGGAAACCTAGAAAAGCAGCGACTTTTAACAATTTATGTTTTGGAAAAAGCTAACCAGTGGGAAGCAGCAGCTCTGGAGTGGGAAGCATTGGGGAAAGTTGAAGATGCTAGGCGTTGCTGGTTGCAAAGTGATAATGAGCAGAAAAAAGGATCAATTAAAGCGGTTGAGTTGGAAGCTCAACAACAATGGTTAGAGGCGGCAAGGCAGTATGAGTTAGCCTTGATGCAGGAAAAAGCAAATATATGTTGGGCAAAATATCATTTAAAAACAGGTTTGGCTAAAATAAATCGCCAAGAATTAGAATCAGCTTCTCTAGCTTTTACTAAGGCGATTGGCTGTGATCCGCAATGTCCTGAAGCATATAATTATCGAGGTGGGGTTTGGCTTCAGCTAAGACGGTATGAGCAGAGTATGGATGATTTAAATATGGCCATTAATCTGAAAAATGATTATACTGAAGCTTATAATAATCGAGGGAAGCTGTGGTTTGCTCTTCGGGAATATGAGAAGGCAGTATCAGATTTTACTCAGGGGATTCTTGGGGATGAAAACACAGCAGAATTATATCATAATAGGGGAACGGCTTGGTTGAATTTGAAGAATTATTTTCAGGCAGAGGCGGATTTGAATCGGGCGCTTTTGTTAGAGCCTAATTATCTAGATGCGTATTACAGCAGAGGTTGTTTGGAGTTAAATCGGCACAGGTATGAGGCGGCAATAGAAGATTATAGCAAAGTTATTAGCTTAAATCGAAATCATGTAGAGGTTTACCAACGGAGAGGAATGGCTCAAGTATGCTTGGGGAATTCCAAAAAAGCGATCGAAGATTTTAATCAGGCGATTAAGCTTAATCCTCGGCTGCCAGATGTTTTTAATAATAGGGGAGCTGAGTATTTAAAGTTAAATAATATCAGCCAAGCAATTGAAGATTTTAGTACAGCTTTAAAACTAAATCCTAATTTGGCAGAGGCCTATAATAATCGAGGGAATGTGCGGTTGAATTTGCGAGAAAATGAAGCAGCAATGGCAGATTTAAACCGTGCTATCGAGCTAAAAAATGATTACCCAGAAGCATATAACAACAGAGGGAATGTTTGGTTGAATTTGCGGAATTATGAGCAAGCGATTCAAGATTTTACCTCGGCAATTAGGTGGAATCCTGATTATGCTGAAGCTTATAATAATAGGGCGATGGCGCAAATTCATCGATTAGCAAAAAGGGAAAGGATGATCGAGGATGTGGATGGAGTGGTTCACTTTCAAGAAAACCTGAACATTGAGCAAGCAATTGAGGATTTGAATACAGCTATTCGGATTAATCCAAATTATGCGCTCGCTTATAATAATCGGGGTAATGTTTTCCTAAATTCAAAGCAGTATGAGGCGGCGATCGCAAATTTTAAAGAGGCAATACGCATTAAGCCTCAATATGTTGAGGCTTATAATAATTTGGGTAATGCAAGTTTAAATTTAAAGAAATATGAAGAGGCAAGAGAATACTTTGCTGAAGCAATGAAGTTGAATCCTAAATATGCAGAAGCTTGTAATAATTTTGGGCTGGCATATTTGCGAGATGGGAAAAATCAAGAATCAGAAGAGAAATTTACAGCAGCAATTGAGTTGGTTCCTCATTTTGCCGAAGCTTATAATAATCGAGGGATTTCTTATTTACGTCGGGGAAAATTGGCGGAAGCAAAAGAGGATTTTACAAAGGCGCTCGAGATTAAACCTCATTATGCCCAAGCTTATACTAATCGCGGACTGGCACGTTGCAATTCCCATGAATATGAGGGAGCAATAGAAGATTTTACTCGGGGAATTGAACTTAATAGCAATTTGGCTCCTATGGCCTACAATAAGCGGGGACTTTGTCGCTGGCGCTTAGGGGATTATGAAGGGGCAATTGAAGATTCTACTAAGGCAATTGAACTTAATTCCCAAGATGCTGAAGCTTATAATAACCGAGGGATTAGTTATTTGAATCTTGAGAAAATTACTGATGCTATTGAGGATTTTAATGCGGCGATCGCTATTAATTCTAGATTTGCTATGGCTTATAATAATAGAGGGTTTGCTCGTTCCCATTTGCAAGAGTTTTATGAGGCGATTGAAGATTTTACTGAGGCTATTTGTCTTCATCCCCAATATGCTGTAGCTTATCATAATCGGGGTCTGGCTCGTTCTCATTTAAGGGATTATGCAGGGGCCCTGGAAAATTATACTGTTGCTATTCGTCTTTGTGCTGATTATGCTGATGCTTATTATAATCGTGGTCTTTCCTATTTTCATTTGGAAAGGGATCAGAAAGCAATTGAGGATTTTACTCAAGCAATTAAGCTTAATCCTTCTTGTGCTAATGTGTATTATAATCAACGGGGGCTGGCTCTTTTGCGGTTAAAAAAAGAAACAGAAGCTATTGAAGATTTTAGTGCTGCTATTCGGCTGAATAGCAATGATGCTATAGCTTATAATAATCGGGGTTTTGCCC
The DNA here is from genome assembly GCA_016903655.1 of Gomphosphaeria aponina SAG 52.96 = DSM 107014. Classification (GTDB taxonomy): domain Bacteria; phylum Cyanobacteriota; class Cyanobacteriia; order Cyanobacteriales; family Gomphosphaeriaceae; genus Gomphosphaeria; species Gomphosphaeria aponina. The sequence continues at coordinate 16,369 of JADQBC010000030.1, read as the reverse complement.
GCTTACAATTGAAAGACTATTCAGGGGCAAGAGAGGATTTAAATGAGGCTATTGGCATAAATTCAGACTATGCGATCGCTTATAATAATCGTGGTTTGACCAATTTTTATCTCGGAGATTATGCAGCAGCTATTAAAGATTATAATCGGGCCTTAGAGCTTGTTCCTAATTATGCACAAGTTTACAAGAATTTGGGAAATGTGCTTTCTAAATTAGGCGAGGAGCAAAAGGCTTTAGAACTTTTACATAAATCAGCAAGTCTCTTCCGAGAAAGCGGTAATTTTCGGGCTGAGAAAGAAGTTCAACAATTGATTAAAACTATACAGAACCAGATTTCTGACTCATATTGATGCTTGATGGTTATTAGTTAAGGGGTTTGGTGATTAAACCCCTACAATTGTTAATTGTTAATTGTTAATTGTTGATTGTTAATTGTTCACAACCATCAACCATCAACCATCAACCATCAACTATCAACCATCAACCATCAACCATCAACCATCAACCATCAACCATCAACCATCAACTGTTTATTTATGTTTCTGATAGTATATTTTTGAGCCTGTATCAGAGACAAAATAACAACTATTTAATCCACGGCAAAAAGCCTGAAAAATTGATCGCTCAGATTGGCGGTAATAATCTCCTAAAATGGGCTTAATTGCTTCAGTGGCTGTTTTGAGGTGATAGTGGGGCATATTGAGAAAAATGTGGTGGGCTACGTGAGTGCCAATATTATGGTGAATATTGTTAATAAATCCATAATCATGGTCGATTGTGGAGAGCGCACCTTTAAGAAAATACCAATCTTGACCACGATACCAAGGAATATCTGGATCAGTGTGGTGAAGAAAGGTTACTAAATCGAGCCACATCACAAAAACAATATAGGGACCGAGATAGTATTTTAGTAGCCATAAAAAGCCCCATTGATAAGTCAGAAAGCCTAACAAACCTACCATTAATGTGCAGCAGATGGTACTGATAATTACATCCCATTTTTCTGAAGGACGAAATAAAGGACTACTGGGGAGAAAATGAGAGCCTTCTTTTCCTGGAGAACGTTTAAATAGATACACAGGATAGGCAAACAAAATGAGTTTGAAACGCACTATTCTCCCAAAAAATCCCATTTCCTCATATTGGCTTTCTGTTACTGGATACCAACTTTCATCATTTTCGATGTTTCCAGTATTTTGGTGGTGAGTTCGGTGACTGATGCGCCAACCGTGAAAGGGTACCAGAATGGGGGTATGAGCGAGATGACCAATAAGATCGTTGACCCATTTGTACTGGGAAAAGGAACGATGACCGCAGTCATGCCCTACTACAAATAGCGCCCAAAACATTGTTCCTTGCATGAGCCAGAAAATTGGCCAGAAAAACCAGGAATCTAGACTGTAGGCGATCGCATATAATCCTGCAATGATTCCCACATCCTGAAAAAAGTAGGCGAGAGAGCGACCTGTAGATGGCTTAAAGCATTCTGGGGGTATAGCGTCTTTTAAGTCTTTGAGGGTAAATGGGAGTTCTTCCCTCTCTTGGTGAGTATCTACTAGATGTGGATTTGATTCTACTGTCTTTACTTGCACGAATGTTTTACTGTTTGCTAAAGGTTACGAAAATGTCTTTTGTCCCTCATCATTTGTCCTTGGTTAGTAACTTTTTGTCCTATACAAGAGAACCAATGACTAATGACCAGTTTTTATGGTGGAGTTCTGATACTGCTTAAAAGTTTGGTAGTTATTCTCAGCTTCATATAAATGACACTGAGCAGTAATTCGCTGCATCAATGACCAGGAAAACTGGCACTTATAGAGATAGTCGCCCCAGTTTTCTTCCAAACTTTGATGAGCTTGGCGGAGGTTGTACCAGGGAATGCCAGTAGAAATATGGTGAGGAATATGGACATTAATGTCGTGGCACATAAATTCTACCCATTTGGGATAATCGCAATGAACTGTACCAGTGAGTTGAGCTTGAGCTTCATGCCATTCCGAAGCAGGTTTAAAAGGAATATCAGGCATTGTGTGGTGGACAATAGTAAAAGTACTCATCCAGAAGTGATAAACTAGCCAGGGTAGGAGCCAAAATTTCACCCACCCCCATACACCAGTAGTAATGATCAGAGTGGGAAAAGCGATCGCCGCTCCTATTAATACCACCATTACCGATAGTCTTACCTGTTCTCTTTCTTTGCCTTCAAACCTTAACCAGTCAAAGTGCATAGTTCCCCAATGACCGATGGAACCCAACCACCAAAACTTTCCCCGAATGCTACGGTAGAGAAATTTATACACTGGGGAAAAACTCTCATAATATGCTGGAGTAAAAGCATCCCAAGCGTTATCTACTCCCAACTTATTGGTATGTTTGTGGTGGTAATTGTGGAGGATGCGCCACGCATGAAATGGATAAATTAAAGGTAGGAGCAGCAAATGTCCTACCACATCGTTTACCCATTTACGGTTAGCAAAAGAACGATGACCGCAATCATGGGCGATTACAAAAAAACCTGTTAATGCAGTCCCAGTAAAAATCCAACAGAGGGGGAGTAAATACCAGGGGGCGATCGCCAAACTCCCGTATCCCAAACCCACCAATAAAACATTTATGCCCAGTTTTAGCCAAGCTTTACGGGGATTTTTGATGAATACTTCACGGGGGAGAGTGTTCAAAATGTCTCTCAGAGTTAAATCTTCGTCTTCTGGGAGTTTTGTCTGAGAGTTTGAGATTGTTGCTGTCATATCCTATTGTTATGATTCCTATTCTGCAGTTTCTGCACATAAAAATCCTGCTAGCTACAGAAATAGTAGCAGGATGGCTGCCAGAGTTTCTGTCAACCAAAATCTATCTTGTTGGGTCAAATTTTCTTGACCGAAACTACTTTAACATGAACTTGAGCTTCTGAGACTATGATTATAGATTAATCTGGGATCAAATGGGGAAATTTTTCCACTTCTGCCGAAGAACTGTTCGCGCCACCAAAGCGCTAGAATCGTAAATACTAATTGCTTTTTTTGTATATAAAATGCTCCCTTTGTATATCTATTGCCCTAACTCAATGGCTATTCCTCCGCAAGCTTTTGCATGATAGTTAAAATATAGAAGTAATAAAAAATTGATGGAGACTCCAGCTTTTAGTGAGCTTTTCGATTTATTTAGCACTGCGAGCGCAGAAACTTTAGAATGGCTGCCTTCAATTACGGAGGAACAGGAATATGAGCCAAATAGTGCGATTTTAACCCAAAATACCTGGGGGAACGCAGTCTATTTTATTGTCTCTGGCTGGGTAAAGGTGCAACACCGCGCGGGAGAAAATGCTGTAACTTTGGAAATATTAGGGCCTGGGGATTTTTTTGGGGAGGTGGCAATTCTAGATGAAACTCCTCGCGCCACAGAAATAGTAGCTATTTCTGCGGTTAAATCTCTCAGTATTTCTGCTCAACGCTTCCTCCAAACTCTGTTTCGCGATCCTCAAGTAAATCTCCGTTTATCGAAATTGATGGTGCGCAAAATGCGTTTATATCAAAGTAGATTGCAACTACAATGGCAGCCATCAAAGGTAAAACTGGTAAAAATTCTGTTATTCCTGGGAGAAAATTACGGAAAAACCACTGAAAAAGGTACGGAAATTTTTCAGATTCCTGATCAGGATTTGGCTGATTTGGCGGCGGTTAACCTAGAAGAAATTATTAAAAATTTGGAAGGGTTACAAAATCAGGGGTTGGTGGAAATAGATGAGTCTAATCAAATATTGTGTTTATCTAATCCTAAGCAATTGGCTCATTTATATCATCAATCCCGCATTAACTTTTATCGAGCTCATAGTCAAGAATAAAAAAAATGTTGGCATAATGGAAAAAACTGCACCAGAAATTTTATATCAGGTGGCTATGCCTGAACCGACTTCCCATCTGTTTGAGGTGAGTTTGACGGTGAAAAATTGGCAAGATCCAGTATTAGATTTAAAGCTGCCAGTTTGGACTCCAGGTTCTTATTTAGTGAGGGAGTATTCTCGTCATGTACAAGATTTGTCCGCTAGGGTAAATAGTCAAGTTGCCCCGACCAAAAAAATTAGTAAAAATCATTGGCGGATTGTTACGGAAAATTGTGCAAGTGTCACGATAAATTATCGGGTATTTGCTAATGAACTGACGGTGCGTACTAATCATTTGGATGAGACTCATGGTTATATTAATGGGGCAGCACTTTTCTTTTTTATTCCTGGTTTAGAAACTCAGCCGCTTGTGGTTGAAATAGTGCCACCTAAATTAGATTGGCGGGTGACAACTACTTTGCCTAGTTTTCCAGGGAAACTTAATACTTTTGTGGCTAAAGATTTTGATACTTTGGTGGATAGTCCTTTTGAAATAGGTACTCACAGAGTTTATGATTTTACGGTTTTGGGGAAACCCCATCAGTTGGCTATTTGGGGGGTGGGAAATGCTAACCCAGAAAAAATAATTGAGGATACTAAAAAAATTATTCAGGTGGAAGGGGATTTATATGGTGGATTACCTTACTCTAGGTATTTATTTTTGCTCCATTTGTCTGCTGGTGGTTTTGGGGGTTTGGAACATAGAGATTCCTGTTCTTTAAATTATAACCGTTTTGGGTTTCGGGCTCAGGAGAAGTATCATCGTTTTATTCAGCTTGTAGCCCATGAATTTTTCCATGTATGGAATGTGAAACGCCTTCGCCCCAAAGAATTGGCAAAGTTTGATTATGAAAAGGAAAATTATACTCGTTGTCTCTGGTTTTGTGAAGGGACGACTAGCTATTATGATGGATTAATACCCCTGAGGGCGGGGATTTTTGAGTGCCAAACTTTTTTGCAAAATTTGAGTAGGGATATTACTCGGTTGCTGATGACACCAGGGCGGAAGGTGCAGCCTTTGAGTGAGTCTAGTTTTGATACTTGGATTAAGTTATATCGCCGAGATGCTAATAGTGATAATTCCCAAATATCTTATTATTTGAAAGGGGAACTGGTTTCCCTTTTGCTGGATTTACTGATTCGCTCCCGTCACAATAATCAGCGATCGCTTGATGATGTGATGCGGAAAATGTGGCAGGATTTTGGCAAGGAAGAAATTGGCTTTACTACTGAACAGTTGCAGGAGGTAATGGAGTCGGTAGCCAAGACTGATTTGAGTGATTTTTTCCAGCGTTATATTGATGGAACTGATGAGTTACCTTTTGGTGAATATCTGGAACCTTTTGGTTTACAATTGAAGGGGGTAATGGAGAAGGAAGCTGTTCCTTTCCTGGGGGTGAGGTTACAAACAGAAAATTGTCAAGAAATAATAAATTTTGTTGAGTTTGGTTCCCCTGCAATGGTAGCGGGAATTGATCCTGGGGATGAGTTGCTAGCAATTGATGGAATGCGGGTGAGGTCGGAACAGTTAAATGACCGTCTCAACGATTATCAAGCGGGGGATAGGATCCAGGTTACTTTATTTCACCAGGATGAATTGCGCACTCTTGCTGTAAAATTAACAGCACCCCAGCCGAGTGGTTATGAATTGGTGTCTGTGAAAAATCCGAGTGAGGTGCAACGGCAGAATCTTTCTGGCTGGTTAAAATAAGTTATCCTGTGATACTCATGATTAAATGAGGTTGAAGAACTTAAAATTTTCCCCTTATTATGGAAGATTAAAAAATGTAGGGGCGGGTTTAGACAAAATATAATAATCAACACCATAACCTTTATATCAAAACCCGCCCATCAAAGTATTAAATTTTTTTGAGTTAATTGAAAATATGGATGATCAATTTTTGCCCATTGCTTACTTTCAAAATAAATTTGTTCCTTTTAAGGAAGCTAACATTTCGATAGCAACTCATGCTTTACATTATGGGACAGGCGCCTTTGGGGGATTACGGGGAATACCAGATCCGCAAAAACCAGAGCAGATTTTACTGTTTCGCTTAGACCGTCATTGTCAAAGATTAAGTAATAGTGCGAAGTTTCTCAATTATGAATTACCAGCGGCTAAAATTGAGCAAATAATTGTAAATTTTGTGCAGAAGAATAAACCAGATAAGCCTTTTTATATTCGTCCTTTTGTCTATAGTTCAGGTTTAGGAATTGCTCCTAGACTCCATAAAATTGAAAAAGATTTCTTTGTTTATGGGTTAGAAATGGGGGATTATTTATCGCCTGATGGGATTAGCTGTCGCATTAGTTCTTGGTATCGCCAAGAAGACCGTAGTCTGCCATTAAGAGGGAAAATTAGTGGGGCTTATATTACGTCAGCTTTGGCGAAAACAGAAGCGGTGGAATCGGGGTTTGATGAGGCAATTTTAATGAATTCTCAGGGGAAGGTTTGTGAGGCTACGGGAATGAATGTTTTTCTGATAAGAAATGGAGTATTGATTACTCCTGGATTTGAGCAGGATATTCTGGAAGGAATTACGCGAGATAGTGTGCTGAAAATTGCTCAAGATTTATCATTTCCTATTCAAGAAAGACCTGTGGATAAAACTGAGTTGTTTATTGCTGATGAGGTTTTTCTCTGTGGAACGGCGGCTAAGATTACTCCTGTAAAAAGAGTTGAAAGTTATCAGTTATCTCCGAACAGACCGATGACTGAAAAAATCAAGGAAAAATTAACGGCAATTACGGAAAATCGTGATCAGAATTATCAAGGTTGGGTTAATGTTATTCCCCTAGATTGAAAAATGCTTATTTGCCTCTGTATAATTGGGCGAGTTTGACTGGGGGAATGCCTAAGAAATAACCAAGAATAATTAGTTGGTTAATGAGGGTGGTTTGGAATACTCCTAGCTTCTCCCAACGGCGACTAGATGTTAAGACTGGATGGGGTGCAATGGTGATTTTTCCTTTGGTTTGTAAACGTCTAATTAGTTCATAGTCTTCCATAATTGGGAGCTGGGAAAAACCACCAATTTGCTCGAAGCTGGATGTTTTGAGGAAAATTGCTTGGTCTCCATAGGGAAGGGAAAAAAAATGCGATCGCCAGTTCACCATTATTTCTACTAATCTGAGTGACCATTTTTCTCCATCAATTTTTAATTGAAAAGCACCAGCGATGGTTTGAGGTTGTGATAATATCTCCCTAATTATTCCTTGATATCCTGATGGTAACTGGGTATCTCCATGGAGAAATAAAAGTATTTCTCCTGTTGCTATTCTTGCACCCAAATTCATTTGATTACTACGTCCACCTCCAGGGGAAATAATTAGTTTTACTCCCAATTCTTTCACCAATGCTTGCGTATTGTCTATGCTGCCACCGTCTGCTACGATGATTTCTATGTCTGAATGATCCAGAAGAGGAATGATGGTTTTTTGGATTATTGCAGCTTCATTTAAGACAGGAATAATAATACTAATTTTGGGCATGGTCATAATTTTTGGCGTTGCTGAAAGTCCCCATGACGCACCCATACAGGGAGTGGGAAGAGGGTTTGAGTTGGGTTATTAGTTGTTGATGGTTGATGGTTGATGGTTGTATAAAAGCCTTTTGTAAATATATATTTCATAAATCAATTCAGCAACGCCTTCCAGACATTAATGCAACAACTAAATTAAGGCTTCAGCAGTAGCAGGAGAAGCAGCCAACTCTTCCAAACGCTCTTGCTGGTCTTGGGAAATACAACCTTGAATTATGTTGTCAATATCACCTTCTATGGCAGTAGCCAGAGGAAAGTTTTGGTTGAGACGGTGGTCAGTCACGCGATTATCTTTATAATTATAAGTCCGAATTTTTTCTGAGCGCGCTCCTGTGCCAACCTGCGATCGCCGCCTAGTAGTTACTTCAGTTTGCTGTTCAGTCAACTTAATTTCATACAATTTAGCCCGCAAAATCTGCATAGCCCGTTCGCGGTTTTTTAATTGACTTCGCTCTTCTGTGCAAAAAACCCTAATTCCCGTAGGTTTGTGCATTAAATCTACTGCCGTTTCCACCTTATTAACATTTTGTCCACCAGCGCCCCCAGAACGAGCTGTAGTCATCTCCACATCTTTAGGATCTATTTTCACTTCCACCTCATCCACCTCTGGCATAATCGCCACGGTTGCCGTAGAAGTATGAACTCTCCCCCCAGCTTCCGTCACAGGTACACGCTGCACCCGATGCACCCCAGCTTCAAACTTCAACTTACTATACACCATGTCTCCTGTAATTTCCAGTATTGCTTCCTTAAAACCCCCCATATCAGCCAAAGACTCACTCAAAAGTTTCACCTTCCAATTTTGGGATTCAGCATAGCGAGAGTACAGTCGTACCAAATCCCCCGCCCAAATACTCGCCTCATCCCCTCCAGTACCAGCGCGAATTTCCAACATAATATTTCTCTCATCATTGGGATCTCGTGGCAGCAATAAAATTTTCAATTTTTTTTCCAGCGCTGCTACTTTTTCCTCTAATTCTTCAACTTCCAGGGCTGCCATTTCCCTCATCTCTGGATCACTACTAGCTTCCTTTAAAATTTGCCTTGCTCCCGTCAACTCTTCCTGAGTTTTTTTCCAATTTCCATAGGTATTAACAGTTTCTTCCAGGGAAGAACGTATTTTGGCCACTCGCTGCATTTCATCTGGCTTAGTAGCCAGCTCAGGATCAGCCAGACGGCGGGTTAACTCATTAAAAGTTTGTTCAACAGATTGAAGTTTTTCCAGTAAATAAGACTCAGCCATAATAACTTCCAAATTATCAGTTTATTGTTAAATGTTAAAGGTTAATTATTAATAGTTCATAGAATACAATCAACTATTAAAAGTGTAAACCCAGCAGAATTAATCCTGCTGGGTATGTAAACTGAGCCAAGGCGCTATTTTTCTTGAGCATCAGCAGCTTGTTCATCTTCGGCTTCAAGCATCCCATATTTCCGTAAAAAGCGATCAACCCGACCCTCAGTATCAATAATTTTCTGAGTGCCAGTATAAAAAGGATGATTCCCGGACCAAACCTCAACATGAATTTCAGGCCTGGTTGATCCCACAGTAGTCACAACTTCCCCATTACAAATCACTTTAGCTTCTCCATACCATTTAGGATGAATACCAGGTTTAGGCATAATTATTTCCCCTTAAAATTTAATTCCAAGTCCAATTAGCGTTTAGAGTATTGTGGTGCTTTACGAGCTTTATGCAAGCCATATTTTTTCCGTTCTGTAGCTCGCGGATCCCGAGTTAAGTAGCCTTCAATTTTCAGAGGCTGACGATTTTCTGGATCTAATTGACATAAAGCCCGAGCCACTCCTAGTTTAACCGCATCTGCCTGTCCAGTCAGCCCCCCACCATGAGCTGTAACCAAGATATCATATTCATTTTCGAGTCCCAAAGTTTCCAGGGGAGCTTTAGCCGCCGCCATGTAACTAGGAATCCTATTAAAATAAACATCCCCTGCCTGACCATTAACAGTAACCTCCCCACTGCCAGGAACTAAACGTACCCGTGCCACTGCAGTTTTGCGACGACCCGTACCCCAATAAACTACTCGATCTTTTCCTTGCATTACTTACCTCCTCCAGGAATAGTATTAATTTTCAACTCTTCTGGTTGTTGAGCTTGATGGGGATGATCAGGTCCCACATAAACTTTTAACTTAGTAAAAAGTTTCCTGCCGAGGGAATTTCCTGGTAACATCCCCTTGACTGCCTTTTCAATAATTCTTTCGGGAATACGAGCTTGGAGTTGCTCAAAGGTTTCCACTTTCATGCCCCCAGGTCTTCCCGAATGACGACGGTAGAGTTTTTGGCTACTTTTCTTGCCTGTAACAACCACTTTTTCTGCATTCACAACAATCACAAAGTCCCCAGTATCCATGTGCGGAGTAAAGGTTGGTTTATTTTTCCCCCGCAAGATCATGGCTATTTCTGTGGCTAACCTTCCGAGTCTTTGCTGTGCCGCGTCAACAACGTACCATTTTGGGTCTAAGTTAGCTTGAATTGGTAATGGTGTTTTATTCATTTTTCTGTCATTCTCATAGATTGATTTTTTTCATCCCCAAAGAGGAAGGTTGGTTGAGTATCAAACCAAAGTTGTCGGGGAAAAGGACATTCTGGGTAGCCAACTCTTAATAAACAAAGACCCTTAGCGGGGGCAGAGTATTTAACCAATTCCCGCCTTTGGTCAACCCAGAGTTGAGTAAAATTTTCAGGCGATCGCTTGCCCATCCCTACTTCCACCAGCATTCCCACCAGGAGGCGTACCATCCCATAGAGAAAGCCATCCGCTTGAATTTCTATATATACAAATGGTTCTCGACGATAACATACAGCCTCCTGCACATCTACCCAAGAATGACTTCTCGATGAGCCTGCGCGGTGGAATGCTGCGAGATGCTGTTTGCCTTGCAAAGGTATCAAAGCCGCCTGCATCAAATCTTCTCGTAGGGGAGCATAATAATAATGCCAACTAACCCCTTGCACAAACAAATTTGGTGCTTTTGCCGTATAGATGGTATAGCGATAACGCCGCCAAATAGCCGAAAAGCGAGCGTGCCAAGTCAAAGAAACCGACACCGATCCTAAAATGAGGATCTCCGAAGGCAAACGGGAGTTCAGCATGGGGGCCCAACTGTGAGCAGGAATCGGACTATGGTGGTCAAAGTGAGCCACCTGTGCAGCTGCGTGTACTCCTGCATCTGTCCGCCCCGCACCATGTAAAGTAACTGGGTGTTCGAGCACATTTGCCAGTGCTGTTTCGAGGGCTGACTGTACTGTTTCCCCTTGTGCTTGCCTTTGCCAGCCATGAAACCTTGTTCCCAAGTATTGAATAACCAAGGCTACTCGCTGTTTACTTATTTCCATCCCTCCCCATCAGGTTTATCCCTTACATCAGCTGAATTATTGCCATTTCAGCATTATCTCCCCGACGGCGCATAGTTCTCACCACCCTGGTATATCCTCCTGAGCGATCGCCATAGCGTTCTTTTGCTCCTTCAAACAGCTTATGAACTAATTTACTATCATACAAATAGCCCAAAGCTTGTCTTCTTGCTGCTAAAGTTCCGTCTTTAGCCAGAGTTACCATTTTCTCTACTTCTGAGCGTACTGCTTTTGCCCTAGTTAAAGTCGTAGTTATTTCCCCATGACGAATTAATTCTGTTGCGAGGGATCTCAATAATGCCTTCCGTTGATCAGCAGGTAATCCCAATTTTGCTACGCGACACTGATGACGCATTTTCTTTTTCTCCCTTTATCTCTTACATTTACAATTTTTTTCCCATCCCTATTTTTTCCTATATACCTAATCCTTTTCTTTTCCTCCCCTCATTTCCCCTTCAATTTTTTTCCCAAATCCTCCTTATTTTTCTGCTTTTTCCAAAGGCAAAGTTATACCCAAACGTTTTTTGAGAGCATCCATCACTTCCTCGGCGGATTTTTGACCAAAATTCTTTATTTCCAATAATTCTTCTTGGCTGTAATCTAACAAATCTGCCACTGAGTTTATTTGCGCTCTTTTCAGGCAGTTATAGGCTCGCACTGACAGTTGCAACTCTTCAATCGGTATTTGGCTTTCTGGATTTAATTCATGTCTAGCTTCTTCTGCTCTATCGATAATATTTAACTCCTTGAGCGGATTAAACAAATCCACCACTATTGCTGCTGCTTGAGAGAGAGCTTCTTCTGGTTTTAAACTTCCATTAGTCCAAATTTCTAAAACCAGACGATCTTTAGCAAAAGAACCATCTATTTGTGCATCTTCCACGCTGTAATTTACTTTTGTAATTGGTGAAAAAGCCGCGTCTATTTGCAGATAATCTAACGACCCTGGATCATCTTTTCTTTTTTCTACTGCTCTATAACCCTTTCCTTTTTCTATTTGAAACTCCATTTCTAATTTTGCTCCTGCTGCCAGGGTAGCAATGTATCGAGAAGGATCTACTATTTCTACTTCTGAGGGCAAAGTAAAATCCTTCGCGATCACGTTTCCAGGTCCGTTTTTCGTGAGGCGACCTATCTGGCGCTCTTCTGTATAACTTTTGAATACTACCTCTTTCATATTCAACATAATTTCCAGAACATCCTCTCTTACCCCTTCTATGGTGGCAAATTCGTGATTTACGCCCTGTATTCTGATAGCTGTTACTGCTGCCCCTTCGAGATTCGATAGTAGAATCCTTCTCAGCGCATTACCTACTGTTGTTCCTTGACCTCGTTCAAGAGGTTCTAAGATAATTTTGCTATACTGACTTTGATTTCTCTCCGTCTTTGTTTTTACACACTCAATTTTAAACTGCGCCATAGACATAGAATAGAGTGACCCCCTTATTGATCAAAGCTCGAAGATCGGTCAATTAACCGATCCTCGATCCTCGTCCTGAAACCTTATTCTGTTTGCAATCCGTTACCAGTTACCAGTTATCAAGGCTTACTGCTCATTGATCACTAGACCTAAGAGCGAAACTAAAAATTAAATCAATTTGTGATGATATTTTGACAAAAATTCACCAAAAGTTCCTATTCTCAATCGTTTATTTTCCCACTTTCGATCTTAGGTCTCCTGTTAATTGATTAAACTCTACGTCGCTTAGGTGGACGACATCCATTGTGTGGAATGGGCGTAGTATCCCGAATCAGGGTTATTTCTAACCCTGCTCCTTGAAGCGCCCTAATTGCTGTTTCTCGACCTGCTCCAGGACCCGATACCATAACTTCTATTTGACGCATCCCTTGGTCAATTGCTCGACGTGCCGCACTATCTGCTGCTGTCTGCGCTGCGAAGGGAGTTCCTTTTTTTGCTCCTTTAAAACCACTTGATCCTGCTGATGCCCATGATATTACATCTCCCCTTGTATCTGAAATTGTTACTATCGTGTTGTTGAATGTGGATTGGATATAAGCCATGCCGTTAGGAACATTCTTTTTTTGTTTTTTCGGGCCACTTTTTTTCGTTGGTCGCGCCATAGATTCTCACTCTTCCTCTGATTGATTTTTAGGTAATTAATTACTTCTTCCCTGGGGCTTTTTTCTTCCCTGCCACTGTCACCCTTCTCCCGCGACGAGTTCTGGCATTAGTCCGAGTTCTTTGTCCCCGTACTGGTAATCCTTGACGGTGACGACGACCCCGATAAGTTCCAATGTCGCCTAAACGTTTGATGTTCATTGCCTCCAAACGTCTCAAATCCCCTTCGATTTGATAGTTAGTTTCAATGAACCCTCGCAATGTTGCTATTTCCTCATCACTTAAGTCTTTGACTCTTGTATCAGGGTTTACTCCTGTTTTCTCCAGAATTTCCTGCGCTCGCGACAGCCCTATTCCATATATATATGTCAGTCCGATTTCCACGCGCTTATCCCGTGGTAGATCTACGCCAGCAATCCTTGCCACGTTTGTTTTTCCTCCTTATTTTTCTCTTCGAGAACTTGCCATCTCATCAATGAGTGAGGCGCTCCCTAACAATAGCTCTAGTCTTTATTTCTGCCACTGAAGACCTAATTCTGACCTTTTCTCTTCCTCAGAGTGCTATTCACCGAGTGCTTGCTCACTTCGCTGCTATCTTCCTTCACAATTGCTCTTCTTTGCTCTCTAACCCTGGCGTTGCTTATGCTTTGGGTTTGTGCAAATCACCATAACTCTGCCCCGTCTTTTAATTACGCGACATTTATCACACATTTTTTTCACTGATGCTCTTACTTTCATTCCTTTTTGGCGCTAACTCTCCAAGCCTTTTATTCTAACAATCTTTATTTATTCTTGTCAACTCTTCTGGCTAATTTTTTCGTCTTTTTATCACTACCTGCTTATTTTTTCATCCTATAGGTTATTCTTCCTTTGGTTAAGTCATAGGGAGTTAGTTCCACTTTCACTTTATCTCCTGGGAGAATTTTTATATTATTGCGACTTATTTTCCCTGCGATATAAGCCAGCACGTTAAATCCATTGTCTAAATCTACTCTAAACATTGCATTGGGCAGGGATTCGGTGACCGTGCCTTCCATTTCGATTAAGTCTTTTTTAGCCACTTTATTTTCCCTCAATTTTTACTTTTATCTTTTGTCAGATAACTATCTTTTCTCTATTCACCTAGCTTTTTGCCTGATTTAATCTCTTTTATCCTAAATAATTTTTAATTGTTATGTATTTAATCCTTTACCATCTCTTTTAAAGAATTGGTAACCTCCCCCAGGGGCCTATGCCCATTAATCTCATGCAGTTTCCCCTGTTGGCGATAATAATCTATCACTGGTGCTGTTTGCTCTCGATAAACTTTTAACCTGCGAGTAATTGTCTCTAAGTTATCGTCTTTTCTTCCCCGTGCGAGCAATCGCTCAATTAACACCTCATCTGGTACTTCTATATTCACTACCCCCTCTGCTGTTTGCTTAACTTCTGTGAGCAGTTGATCCAAGAAAGAAGCTTGTGCAACGTTGCGGGGAAACCCATCTAAAATCCAACCCCCATGAGCTGATGGTTTATTTAAACATTCCCGAATTAAATCTAAAATTAGCTCATCAGGAACTAATTCTCCTTGATCTACATAGCTCTGCGCTTTTTGTCCCAGTTCTGTTTTTTCTGCGATCGCTTTTCTTAGTATTTCCCCCGTCGAAATATGTTGTATCTCTAAGTATCCTGCCAAAACTTCGGACTGTGTTCCCTTTCCTGCTCCTGGTGCCCCTAAAAAAATTAATTTTTTTTTCATTTTTTCTCTTTTCTTATTTTTGAATCAAAAACCATCCCATCTAGTGAGGAGAAAATATTTTTTTCTCTCTTCCCCTCCCCACTATTTATTGTTTTACCATCCCTTCGTATCTTTGTGATATAACATAAGTTTGAATTTGTTTGGCAGTATCAATTGCTACCCCAACTAAAATCAACAAAGAGGTTGCACCCAAACCTCTAAAAGTTGTTACTCCCGTTGCCCCTTCGACTAATGTAGGCACTGTTGCTACAATACCGAGAAAAATCGCCCCCAACAAGGTGAGACGATTGAGCACTCCTTCTAAATAGGCACTGGTTGCTTTTCCTGGACGAATCCCTGGAATGCTCGCTCCCATTTTTTTGAGATTTTGGGACATATCTACAGGGTTAGCGATTAATGAGGCATAAAAGTAGCTAAAAAAGATAATTAATACCAAATACACTGCTACATATACTGGACTACCTGGACTTAAAGCTCTCACCACTGCTTCTAAAATTGGATTAATTGCACCTGTTTCATTCCGAGTTAACCCCGCTAAAGATGAGGGCAATATCAAGACTGCGGAGGCAAAAATTATGGGCATTACCCCTCCCTGGTTCAGTCGCAGAGGCAAATAACTAGTTCTTTCTCGATAGAGTTTTCTCCCAACTTGACGACGAGCTGAGATAATGGGAATGCGCCTGGTTCCTTCTTGAACAAAAACAATGCCGATAATCATCACCAGGAACACTAGCAACAGAATTACAACTTGAGCCACTGCTTCCCGACCACCTGTTTGGGCATAATCAATTGTATTGCCCAAGGTTTTAGGCAACACTGCTACTATGTTGACAAATATTAACAAAGATGCTCCATTCCCAATCCCTCTTTCGGTGATTAATTCGGAAACCCACATGACGAACATAGATCCAGCAGTTAAGGCTAATGCTGTTTCTACCACAAACCATATTCCATAATTAGTGGCATAGGGACGAAGCAAGCCTAGGGTAATTCCTAAACTTTGAATTATTGCCCAGCCTAATGCTACATACCTGGTGTATGCAGATATTTTCCTGCGCCCTGCTTCTCCTTCATTTTTCTGCAAGTCTTCGAGTGCAGGAATAGCTGCTGTAAGTAGTTGCATGATGATGGAGGCATTAATATATGGCAAGATGCCGAGGGCAAAAATTCCCACTGTGGAAATACCGCCTCCCGTGAATATATCCAGAAATCCAAACACGGCGTTATCTTGGATTGCTGCTGCAAATTTTTCTCTGTCTATGCCTGGTATAGGGATAAAAATCCCCAACCGAACTAAAATTAACAGCCCTATTGTTACAAGCAACCGACCTCTCAGACCTGCTGCTTGTGCCATTTGGATAAATGTTTCTTGAGCTGTAGGAGCTTTATCTCTACTGACGACCATGAATGGCTACCTCCTTCGGGGTTAGCGGTAATTTACTCAATTTTGTTTGGCAAAATGTTATTTTATTTTAACTTTTTTCGCTCAAATTTTGGCTTATATATACAAATATAGTTACTCAATGCACAATGATTTTATTAGATCTTTTGCGCTGCTATATAAAACTGAACTTTCCTTGAATAATCAGGTTTATTCTTTAACAAGGCTACTGCCTTGAGAGTCTATTTCCTGCTTCATCCAGACGAGTCGGCTCGCTACTGTCCACAGGCGTTAATTGGGCGATCGCCCACCCTATGCACTACTACTTCATTTGGTGCTTTTTCTAATCGCACTGAAGCATTTAAATCTC
>JADQBC010000134.1 GCA_016903655.1 Gomphosphaeria aponina SAG 52.96 = DSM 107014 | reverse complement strand
GTTGTAGCAATTGTGGAGCAATCAAAGCAGATTTAACTTTATCTGACCGCATTTTTAGGTGTAATGAATGTGATTTAACCATTGATAGAGATTTAAATGCTTCAGTGCGATTAGAAAAAGCCCCAGATAAAGTAGTAGTGGATAGGGTGGGCTACACCCGAATTAACGCCTGTGGACAGTAGCGAGCCGACTCGTCTGGATGAAGCAGGAAATAAACTCTCAAGGCAGTAGCCTTGTTAAAGAATAAACCTGATTATTCAAGGAAAGTTCAGTTTTATATAGCAGGTCTAAAGTAAACGCAAGCAAAGCATAGAAGCGATGGAATATGCTATAACTTTTTTAGTTTACAATAAGGGGTGAAAGCGAAGGAAAACCATCAGTTTCCCTCCAAAAGTTGATGGGTGAATGGGGGTTAACTCCAGAGGATTTATCTAGCTAGAAAGAAAGTTAATGAGTCAAGAATATTCATGGCAAATTGAGCATTTTGCCAGAAAAGATTTAAAGACTTTACCCTGAAAAATCATCAAACAAATTGTGGTTAAAATCTTTTTATAAATTTTGCTCCTGCCAAAAATCCTCAGAAAATAGAGCATCAATATTGTAGGGGCAATGAGTCGGAAACTGAGCGTATAAATAAGCATCGCGGCATTCTAAAAGTGCATCAGAGCAAACTTCAGGGAAAATTTCTAACAAGTAGTTTTTCAAGCTAGGAGACTGTTGTAGCAAGCTTTTTAATTCTTGACCTTGCTCTTTTATAGTTAATTCCCAGCCACGATAGTAATCAGAATCAACCACGTAACGACGCTTAAGCAGATGGGTAATTAACACGCGCAAACGACTTTTTAACTCCCTTCTATCTCTTCTAGCCAAACTATCTAATTCCTCGATTAAATTTTCTATATCAATGTTTTCAATCTTCCCTGCTTTCAGTTGCTCAATTGTCTCATGCAGCCACAGATTAAAATCACGTTCATATAAGCTATGAGTTATTGCAGTTTTAGTCATTTTATTAACTCTTACTCCCTTCACCGTTCATTTGTCGAATAACTACAGCAGGATCTATATAACTATCATTATAAATTAAACCCCAGTGAAGATGGGGCCCAGTTGTACGCCCAGTCATACCTACACGAGCGATCCTCTCTCCTGATGGCACAATTTGCCCTTCCCAAAGCTGAATACCACCATGACGATCGATCAGGTAGCGCCCATCAGCATTACTTTCCACATGACCTATTAAATGACAGTAAATATGTTGCCAATGGCCAGATTGAATTGTGATTGAAGTCCCACAATTAGTGTTATCTGACAATTCTACTATCTGACCAGCCCACCAGTTGCGCACGTAACTGCCTAGTGGTGCAGCCAGATCCAAGCCATTGTGAAACTGCTGCTTTCCTGTGATTGGATCTACCCGATAACCGAAAAAAGAAGTATAACCTTGAAAGTTTTCGATAGGAAAAGTTGCATATTTCCAGCTACTTGTAGTAACTTTGACCGACTCCTTTGGCAGCTCTTGTGCTTTAATTGTCTGTGGCCGCTCAACGCCGAGGCAAATACAAGTCAAAATAATAGCCAGACTGAGAAGAATAAAACTATTACTTTTGCTTCTTTTCCAATTCTTCTTGAATGCTTGAATTACTCGTTTCATAATTTAACTTTGACAGGGGGCTGCTAAAAAAATTTGAATATTCTATACAAATTTAACTCATAACCAAGTAGAAACTGAGCGCAAAACTTCGGGAATTTGGAGATCCTGTGGAAATTCTAATATAGTTTCTTGATAGCCCAAATATCCCGATTCAGTAAAACAAAGGAGCATTCTGGATAAAGCTACCCATACTTCTGCGTCAAATTCCCAATCAGATCCCCTCGCCGTATAACAAGCAATTGATTTGAGGGCCCAAAAATAACTATTTCTGACTACAGATCCGCCTTTTTTGTAATGGGGAAGATCTTCCTGGTTAATAAACAGAATGTCGTTTTGAAGATAAACTCTCATAGATTATGAGAAAAAAAAGAGTTAATTTTTAACATAAACACAACAAAGCCAATTATTTAACATCAATCTTCTATTAATTTTAGTCACAATTTTTCAGATCTGCCAGATCTGCAGCCACAATTTTTTCCAAATTTCTAGTAATTTTTTCAATATCCCAATTCCACCAAGCAATCTCTAGGAGAGTCTTAATTGTTTCATCAGGAAAACGTTGTCGTAACAACTTAGCTGGATTCCCCCCAACAATTGTGTAAGGTTGCACATCTTTTGTCACCACAGATTTAGCAGCCACGATCGCCCCGTCACCGATGTTTACCCCAGGCATAATCACTGCTTCATAACCAAGCCATACATCATTACCAATTACAGTATCTCCTTTAAAAACTAATTCCTCCTGTTTAGAAATCACGCGCCCCCAATCATTACCAAAAATTGCAAATGGATAGGTTGAAAAACCTGACATCTGATGATTTGCACCATTCATCATAAACTTCACCCCTCTAGCTAAAGCGCAGAATTTGCCAATAATCAGCTTATCCCCAATAAAAGGATAGTGATAAAGCACATTGCGCTCAAAATTTTCCGAGTCTTCTGGGTCATCATAATAGGTATAATCCCCAATAATAATATTAGGATTAGCAACCACATTTTTGATGTAACAAATCTGAGGAAACCCAGCCATTGGGTGTGGATTTTTGGGATCGGGAGCAACCATGACAACAACTTAAAAATTACTTGACATTGAGCAAAGACAAAGAGCAAAACAATATATATTTTTTCAAATAGTTATTGTTACACTTTTTTCAGACTCTCCTTTCAAAAGGTATTGGCAAAATTTCTAACAGCTTGCTATAAATATACTTTATGATTGTATAAAATGCACCAGCTTGAGGCTGTTACCCCTAGTTTAATAATATTTTAGTTAATAGTTGATTAATTGTGTCTTCTGAACAACCCTCTCGTTCTCTCGCTAATATCGCCAGTATAGTCGCCATTGCTACACTAATTAGTAAGGTGTTTGGTTTGGTACGCGAACAGGTTATTGCTGCTGCTTTTGGCGTGGGACCCGTGATTAATGCCTACGCCTATGCTTATGTAATTCCTGGATTTCTTCTTATACTTCTGGGGGGAATTAATGGCCCTTTTCACAGCGCTTTGATCAGTGTTTTAGCAAAGCGCCAGCAGTCAGAAGCTGCTCCCCTGGTGGAAGCTGTGACAACTTTAGTTAGTCTCATTCTCCTTTTTGTCGCCGTCTTAATTTTTGTATTTGCAGGTACTTGTATCGATCTCCTCGCACCAGGTTTAGAAACTAATGTGAGGGCGATCGCCATTCTGCAGTTACAGATCATGGCTCCCCTCGCAGTCCTTGCTGGTTTAATCGGCATTGGTTTTGGTACCCTTAATGCTTCTGAGCAGTATTGGCTCCCTAGCATCAGCCCCCTATTTTCTAGTTTAACTATTGTCCTGGGTGTAGGTTTATTGCTTTTATTACACGGTGAAGCCCTGGCTACCCCCCAATATGTTGGTTTTGGGAGTATGGTTTTAGCTTGGACTACTCTCCAAGGGGGGATTTTACAATGGTTAGCTCAGTTATTCGCCCAGTGGCAGTCAGGAATGGGCAGATTACGCTTACGCTTTAATTGGAATATTCCAGGGGTGCAGGATGTTTTAAAAGTAATGATTCCTGCTACTCTTGCTTCGGGAATGCTCCATATAAATGTTTATACTGATTTATTTTTTGCCTCTTTTATTACAGGTGCAGCCGCTGCCATGCGCTATGCCAATTTTATAGTTCTCACTCCTTTAGGGATTATTTCTAACATGATTTTAGTCCCTTTTATGCCTGTTTTTTCCCGCCTTGCTGCTCCAGAAAATTGGCAAGAATTAAAACTCAGGATTCGTCAGGGTTTATTACTTTCTGCCTTGACTATGTTACCTTTAACTGCTATTTTTATCTCCCTTTCCTTACCCATTATCAGAGTAATTTATGAGCGTTTTGCTTTTCAAGCAGAAGCTTCTCAATTAGTTGCTCCAGTATTAATGGCCTATGGTTTTGGTATGTTCTTTTATTTAGGGCGGGATATTTTAGTGCGGGTTTTTTATGCTTTGGGCGATGGAGAAACTCCTTTTCGTATTAGTATAGGCAATATTTTACTTAATGGTGTGTTAGATTATTTATTAGTTAATCAGTTTGCAACTCCAGGTTTAGTATTTGCTACCATTGGCGTTAATATTATTTCTATGGGGTTAATGTTATGGATTTTAAACCATAAATTAGATGGTCTGCCTTTAGTTGAATGGGGGTTAGCTCTTTTAGGTTTAATTGGCAGTAGTTTTGTTGCTGGTTTATCTAGTTACGCTGCTAGTCAACTCTGGGAAAACTTTCTGGGCAGTGGGAATTTATTCCTAGTTTTGTTACAATTAATTTTATCTATTTCCATTGCCATGATTGTATTTACTGCCCTTGTTTTTCAACTCAAGTTACCAGAAATGGAAATGTTAACTTTACGTTTACAACAAAAGTTTCTCCGCCGTTAATTGTTGTACAGAGGCGATAATGGCGTTGCGCCCTTTGGAGCATGACCCACCCATACAGGGAGTGGCCAGAGGGTTTTAGTTTGGTTATTAGTTTCTGTAACTATATAATTCATAAATCAATTCAGCCAGGAATTTTAATGATAAAATCAAACAAACGATGAGCTAATTCTAACTTGCTACATAAATCAACCTGCTCAATTCTTCCTTGAGCATCCAAAAAAATAGCCTGATTAGAATCACTACCAAAACCAACTAATGGTTGATCAACAGGGTTAGCGGCGATCGCATCTAATTTTTTCCGCGCCATTTTTTCCCTGGCAGGCTGAACAATATCCCCTGTTTGTGCAGCAAACCCAATCAACTTTTGTGATGGTTGTTTCAAATTACCCAATTGGGCAATAATATCAGGTACAGCTTCCAATTCCAAAGCAGAAGGAAGCGCTTGTTTCGCTAATTTCTCAGCAGAATAATAAGCAGGTTTGACATCTGCTACTGCCGCATTCATAACAATCCAATCAGCCTCTCGAAAAGCTCTTAACATCCCATCTTCCATCTCAGCCGCACTCACAACAGAAATGGTGCGGAAATTTGGCAAAGAAGCGAGTAAACTTGTATCCAGTGGGCCATGAACTAAAGTAACTTCTGCCCCTCGATAAAAAGCAGCTTGTGCTAAAGCCACTCCCATTTTACCAGTAGCAGGATTGCCAATAAACCGCACAGGATCAAGATATTCTCTAGTACCTCCAGCACTAATTAAAATACGCTTTCCCGCCAAATCCCGTTTTCCTCCAGTTAATAATAGCGATTGTAAAGCTACAATAATCTCCCCAGGTTCTGCCATTCTTCCCATCCCTAGGCGATCGCAAGCTAACAAACCCGCACCAGGACCCACACTATGATAACGAGGGTCATTTTTTAATCTTTTCCAATTCTTTTGTACTGCCAACTGCTCCCACATTTCCGTATTCATTGCTGGAGCTAATAAAAGTGGACAACGAGAAGCCAACACAGTATTAGTTAACAAATTATCAGCCAAACCATAAGCCAACTTCCCCATAGTATTTGCCGTCAGCGGCGCAATAATCAAAACCTCAGCCCATTCACCCAACTCAATATGCAAGGGACGGCTTGATTGCCAAAAATCAGCATCAGTATAAGCTTGATGGCGACTCAGCGTAGCAACTGTCAGAGGAGTAATAAATTTAGTTGCCCCCGCCGTCAAAATTCCTCGCACCTCTGCCCCAGCTTGAAAAAGTTGAGAAATAACCCCACAAACCTTATAGGCGGCTATACCGCCGCCTACACCAATTAACACTCTTCGTTGATTAAGCCTCATCGAAAGCTTCGAGATCCAATAAATAGAGATAGGGCTTAACTAAATCTTGACGCTGAAAAGCGATCGCCCTGAGCAAATGCCAATCCTGCAAAGCTTCAAAAGGATTACTATAATCATCCTGTTCTAAACGCTTTGCCAGCTCTGCCACATCCTCGGCACTCAAAGCCGATATTTCTTCGTGAATTAAACTTAAAGTTATCCCCATCATCCCCTCCCAAAGGCTGTATATAAATCCAGCCAACTATCTTATTTTAACCCCTTTGAGCCCCCGAAGAGAAATTGCATTTCAAGACCAAGTTTCACCCCTTGGCTCAATTACCCCCTCTTTTTTCATCTGTTTGTAACTACTTTAGCTATTTTATCCATTTTTAACTAACAAATAACTAAAGCAATTACGCCTAACTTATGATTAACGCAGCTCTTTGAAACTCTCGATAGTTCTTGTAAATCCTTCAGTAATCAGTCCTAACACCGTGCGATTCTCACGGATTTTAATATTAACACTCACAGACATTCCTGATTGTAAAGGTATTTCTCTTTCCCCATCATTAATCACCAGAATTTGTTCCTTTAGCTCCACCTCAGCGGGAAACCTGTAGAAATTAAATTCCTGATCTGGAGGTAAAGCATCTGAACCAATAGATTTCACTGTCCCTGTAATATCCCCATACTCACTAAACGGAAAAGTATCAATCCGCACATCAGCCTGCATTCCTTCCCGCACAAAACCAATATCTTGACTAGTAATATAAACCTCAGCAATTAAATCATCCAGAGGAACAATTTTCAGCAGCGGTTCATTCGGGCCTGGTTGAGGTACATATCCTGGGGCTGCTTTCAAGTCAAATACAAGCCCTGCTACAGGAGACCGTATTTCTTGATATTTTAAAGTCTGCTCCGTGCTGCTTATCTGACTATTAACCTGAGCCAGATTCTTTTCATTTTCCACAATTAGTTTTGTCACTTGGCTGTCTATTTCAGCAATTCTTTGTTGATTGCTTGCAATTTGATCCCGAACAGTTTTTTCTGAGAGAGAAGTTGTATTCGTCAACTCCTCAGTTGCTTGAGCTATTTGTAAGCGCAACCTTTGTTCTTCTTCTAATAATTGTTCAATCTCAGCCAAGCGAGTTTCAACTTCTTGTCGCTGCCCGTCATATTCTATTTTGCCATTTGCCCTCAGCTCTACTAATTCCCGATAGCGGTCATTTACTGCTTTCCGTTGACTATCCACTTGGAGTTCTGCGATCGCCCCTTCTTCAATCAAAGGCTGATATCCTTCCAGTATTTTCTCATCGATAGTTAAACTTTCTGCCGCCTTTTTTATTGCTTCTTCATTCCGATATTTTATCTCCTCAAGCGCCTTTTTATCTGTTTCCAATTTTTCTTTTGCATCTCTAAGTTGCACTTGATTTTGATTTAGTTGTTTTTCCAACTGTTCTATTTGCAGCATTGCCGCTGCTGCCCTAGAATTTTCTTCTGATTGTGAAGCTTCTAGCCTTCTAAGTGATTCTGGCGATAGCAATTTTCCATTTCCCTCTTCTCCCAATTGGATTCGAAACAGTTGATTTTCTGCCAGCAATTCTGTGCGATTTATTGCCAGAGAAGCTACCTCTTTCGGCAATTCTAATTCCGCAATTGCTCTTTCGAGGGAGACAGGATCTAAAGACTGATCCATCACAGTCCGATAGAATTTTGTTTCCTGCACCAAAGAATCCCTAATCTGTTGCAGAGATACTAATTCTGCCTTACTAGCATCTGAGTCCAAAGTCACTAGCAACTGACCTTCTTCCACTGTTTCCCCATCTTTTACATGGACTTCTTTTACCACCCCATTCAGTGGCACTTGCAATTCCTTTACCGCCCCTTCTGGTTTTAGCTGACCTCTAGCCGCCACTACCTCCTCCATTTTTGCCACTGATGCCCAAACTATACTAAAGGTAGCCACTCCCATAATTGACCAAAGAATTGCCCGCGACCATATAGGCGATTGTTTCAACACCACTTCTTGATCAAATTTCCGCCTATTTACCACAGTCGCCTCATCGATTGGGGGCTTTTCAGCAGTCAGCAGCTTTTTCAAGCTTATTGTCTTCCCACTACTGCTCTGCTTGCCGTTATTTTCTTGATTATTGTTATTCTCGTTAGTCATTGTTCGTATTTTTTACTTATTTCTTGATTTATTACTTAATTATTGTCCTTAGTTATTTTTCCTAACTAAGGACTAAAAACCTACTTTTTCCTTAAACTCCTGCGTCCTGTTGTTGATAGAGATAGTAATACTGTCCCTTCATTGCCATTAATTCTTGATGGCTTCCCATCTCCACAATCGTCCCAGAGTCCATCATTATTATTACATCTGAATTTTTGATTGTACTGAGACGGTGAGTAATAAAGAATACTGTTTTATCCCTGAATGCTTCGATAAGATTCAAACACACTTTTTGTTCTGTTGCATAATCCAGCGCGCTGGTTGCTTCGTCTAAAACCAACATCCGCGGCTTTTGCAAAACCGAACGAGCGATCGCTATTCTTTGTCTTTGTCCACCTGATAGAGATGAACCCCTTTCTCCTACTTTTGTGTTGTACCCATTGGGCAGAGTCATAATAAATTCATGAGCTGCTGCTATTTTCGCTGCTTCAACTATTTCTTCTGTCGTCGCATCTGGATTGGTTATAGCAATATTTTCCTGAATTGATCCATCAAACAAGAGAGTTTCCTGGGGTACCACTCCAATTTGGCGACGGAGAGAATAGAGTTCCACCTTATTTATATCATAGCCATCTATCAGAATTTGGCCTGATTCTGGTTCATAAAGTCTTGAAAGTAGCTTCGTGAGGGTACTTTTCCCTGCGCCACTTTCCCCCACAATACCCACAAAAGTTCCTGCGGAAATTTCCACAGAAACGTTATATAGCTGCAATGGGCCGTTCTGCTTAAAGCGGAAGGTTACATTTTCGTATTTTACTTCCCCGCTAATTGCTGGCATAGGAATATTGTTCCTGTCTTCTTCTCCTTCTTCTGGGGTATCCACAATATCACTCAGACGTTCTAGTGACAATGCTGTTTCTTGGAAATTTTGCCACAGTTGCGTCAATCTTAATATAGGAGAAGTTACATACCCTCCTAGAATACGGAAGGCAATTAACGAACCTAGAGTTATTTTCCCTTCTAGGGTTAAAAATACCCCCACCCAAATGATCAGCAACCCTGAAACTTCGTTGAGGAATTTACTTATGGATCCTGCCAGGGTTGATGTGATCACCGTTTTAAACCCTGTATCCACATAGCGTGCATAGCGTTCTTGCCATTCCCAGCGAGCAATCAACTCAATATTTTGCGCCTTCACTGTTTGTATCCCTGTCATCACTTCTACCAAATATGATTGAGTTGCCGCATTGCGCTCTGCTTTTTCTCTGATTTGTCTGCGAATGATGGGGGAAAAAATTACTGTCAGCAGGATAAATACTGGAATTACCGATAAGGTAACTGCCGTGAGTAATGGACTAAAGCTTAACATCACCACGATATAGATTACTGAAAAAACCGCATCTAATACCACCGTCAAGGCTGTCCCTGTCAGAAACTGGCGTATATTTTCCAGCTCGTTAATTCTGGTGGAAATTTCTCCTACTGGTCTTTTTTCAAAGTACCGCAGTGGTAATCTCAGCAGATGATCGATTATTTGTGAACCTAAACTCAGGTCTATTCTGTTGGTCGTATCCACAAACAGATAGGTACGCAGTGTACTCAGTATTGCTTCAAAAACCCCAATTACGATTAAGAAAATGGCTAAAGCATTGAGAGTTGTAACGCTATCCTGACCAATTACTTTATCCAAAATCACCCGCATCATCAAAGGATAGGCTAGTGCGAAGAGCTGGACAAAGAAAGAAGCAATAAATACTTCTATTAATACCCGACGATAACGGATGATATACGGTAAGAACCAACTTAATCCAAACTTTGCTTGGGGAGTTTCTTTAGTTTTTTTCAGCAGTAATACTTGAGCTGACTCACCCCAGGTTTCCAGAAAAGCTGCTGGCTCTCTTTTGATAATTCCCAGTTCTGGTATTCCTATAACTAGGGAGCGATCGCTTATTTCATAAACTATTGCCAGTCTCTCTTCCCAGCGCACCATGAGTGGGGCTTCTATTTTGGTGAATGATTCTGCTGGTATTGTTAATAACTGGGCATTTAGTCCCATTAATTCCGTCACTGCCCCACAAGTGTTCAGAGACAGAGTCTCATGTCGCTCAATTTGCTCTTCAACAATCCTGCGAATTGAATCTTTTCTGAAAGGCATTCCGAAATATTTACTCAGCATCCGAAATATTGCTACCCCCGCATCCAACGGTGTTTCTCCTGGATAAAAGGGATATTTCTGCTCAATCGACTCACCTTCTGGTTCTGCTCTTTCTTCTTCTTCTAGATTTGTGGGCGCTTGAGGAATTGCATCTCTGAGACTGTCCTCTTCTCCTGCTTCTCTTTCATCCCCTTCTGTTGGTAAAATCTCTCTTACCGTACTGCCTTCGAGTCTGTCCCACTCTTCTACCGCAAAACCTAGCAAGCGAGCGCCTTTTGCTCCCGCCACCTCTTCTCTTGTTAAGCGATCGCCGATGGATACATTCCCTAATTCCCCTCCACTCAGAAACCACACTTTGTTGCTCTCTATTGTGGGGATACAATTTGGTAATACATTATATACTTCGCCGATTTCCTGGGCTTTGACCGCTAATTCTTTTATATTTCCATACCCTACAGCTTGTTGTTCTAATTGATGTCCGAGGAGATCAAATATTTCTACCAAGGAACATTGATAGCGCAAATCTGATTGCATTTGACCATTTTTGTTTAAAAAATTGAGAAAATCTTGATTTTTCAAAGTCAGGCAGATCACTTCTGTTGAGGCGATCGCCGTCTCGCAGGCTATTCCCCGTGACAAATTCACCCACCCCATTATTGCCCCTGGCTCTAGTAATTTTAGGTTTACTGGCATTTGCGTGCGGGGATCATACCCGATCATCCTTGCTCGCCCTTCATACAATATTGAGATATTGGGCGACATTTTCCCGCGGCGATATATTACTTGCCCTAAGCGATAACGCAATGGCTGCAATAACCCTGCCAATTCTTCAATTGCTGTTCTTTCGAGTTGATTGAATGGCGGGCTTATTGAGAGAAACTCTGTGTATCCAGTGGTGGTATAAGTCATAATTTTTGCTTTTTTTAGCTATGATAACTCCTTAACTCCTGATTTTGTCAGGATTCTGTATTTTTTGATGTTTTTGCCTCATCATCGATTGAGGCTGTTGCCTCTTCTGGAAATAAAGATACTTTTTGTTGGAGTTGTTCCCTCAGCCACACCCTCCATTGCTCTTCTAACAATTTTTGCTCCATCTGTTCGTCTAGTTCTGCTGCCACAAAATTTTCTAGGCGTACAATTATCCACCAGTTTTCTACTGGAGTTGGGGGCAAAACTTGTCCTGGCTTACTTGTTCTCAGAAGGTGAGCTATTTTTGGGTGGGGTACATTTGCTTCCACAGGTCCTATCAACCCCCCTGTTACTGCTTCTGTTCCTTTTGAGTATTCTTTTGCCAGTTCAGCAAAGGTTGCTTCCCCTTCTTGTATCCTAAAGTATAGTTCTTGCGCTATGCCCCCATCCTGTGTGCGAATCAAAGAATATACTATTCTATCTAGCTGTGTTTTTCGCTTCAGAAAGTATGCTTCTAGTTTATTTCCCCATGTTGCCTGCTTAAATTTATCCAGCTTTAGTCTCCTTAACACTAGCTTTTCCCATTGCTCTTTTGTCAGACGCTGCTCTTTTAACCATGCTGGCAATTCTTCTGCCGTGATTTTATTTTGCTGATAAAACTTGTTTCGCTCTTGTTCTTGCTCCTCTTGCGTACACTCTTGAGAGGCGATCGCCTGATCGATTAAAATCTCTCGTGCCAACGCTTGTAACATCTGATATTGAGTCAGCAGGCTTAATAAGTCTTCTTCCCCTATTTGTTGATCGCCAACTTTTAACAATATGTTCATCTTCAAACTTTTAATCTCCCAGTATCGCTTACATAACGGTTGGGACTTTTTTCCCTTCTATCACTGTACTCTACTGTGATGCACTTTTTGACTTGTTATTTTTTCCATTGCGCTCTTCCTCATCTATCTCTGCTTTTTTCACATTTTTTTTTCTCTGCCAGTATATTCTAATCCTCAAAAGCTTATTTTAGCTCCCTTCTCACTCTAATTTACTCTCTGGATACAATCTCTGCACTTTTTTCTGAAAGCACAGCATTGACAAGAGTGATCATTGTTCTTACTTCTGCTATAATCCTATTTGGCTATTTTTTTGATTTTTAATGATTCATTAATCTTTATTTATCTAACCCTCTTCATCTTTTTCTTCCCACCTTGCCTAAATTTATTTTTTTCTCTGTTTTTATAGCTAACAATTTTATTGACTTAAGGCAATTTTTATTGATTTATATTAATTTCAATACATTTTTTCAAAAGTTAATTTTTTCCCTCAATCCGTTAGTCTCAGACATTTATGCAAACAACTAAATTGTTTTAATAATTAATCCTTAAAAAAAAGGGATAGTATTGACCTGGACTTGAGGGTTTAAACCCTCTCTTGATTTCATCAAATTACTATTAAGAACACTTAATTAACAA
Organism: Gomphosphaeria aponina SAG 52.96 = DSM 107014; assembly: GCA_016903655.1. Taxonomy (GTDB): domain Bacteria; phylum Cyanobacteriota; class Cyanobacteriia; order Cyanobacteriales; family Gomphosphaeriaceae; genus Gomphosphaeria; species Gomphosphaeria aponina. Next base: position 674 of record JADQBC010000134.1, on the reverse strand, counting down.
AATAATCTTTTATTATATCATAAAAACAATTTCCCTCATTGGTCTGATATATGAAGATAGACCCAATGTCAGTATAAATACTTGAAAAACCTTCCAGTTGACAAAAAGCGATCGCCCATAACGAACAGTTTGTTAAGTATAAATACTTAATTAAATTATTTTAATTATACTACTTATAAGTTGAAAAAATGAAATGCCCAATGTCGGTTATAAAAATCAATATTTAGATAAGTAAAACTTATCATTGAGATAAAAAAGTTTAGCTGAAAAACCCTTGACAAAACTTAACAATCCATTTAATATAATAAATATAGATTCGCACCTAAAAAACTTAATAGCAATCATAAAACCATGACCACAACTTTACAGCAACGCGAAAGCGCTTCCTTGTGGGAGCAGTTGTGCCAGTGGATCACCAGCACCGAAAACCGTCTTTACATCGGCTGGTTCGGAGTACTAATGATCCCAACCCTCTTAACTGCAACCATCTGCTACATCATCGCTTTTATTGCAGCTCCCCCAGTAGATATTGATGGGATTCGTGAGCCTGTAGCTGGTTCATTATTGTACGGAAACAACATCATCTCTGGTGCTGTTGTACCTTCCTCTAATGCGATCGGTTTGCACTTCTACCCCATCTGGGAAGCAGCATCTTTAGATGAGTGGCTGTACAA
>JADQBC010000076.1 GCA_016903655.1 Gomphosphaeria aponina SAG 52.96 = DSM 107014 | reverse complement strand
TCATTTAAGAATAGAAAACTTAAACATAAAAGGGATGATGGCTAACCATAAATTAGCAGCAGCAGTGGGTGATTTGGGAGCTTATGAATTTAAAAGACAGTTATTATATAAAGCCGAGTTTTTTGCAACAAAAGTGGATGTAATTGACCAATGGTATCCAAGCAGTAAAGGATGTAGTGGTTGTGGAGCAATTAAAGCAGATTTAACTTTATCTGACCGCATTTTTAGGTGCGTCTGTGGTTTAACAATTGATAGAGATTTAAATGCTTCAATTAGGTTAGAAAAAGCACCAAATGAAGTAGTAGTGGATAGGGTGGGCTACACCCGAATTAATGCCTGTGGACAGTAGCGAGCCGACTCGTCTGGATGAAGCAGGAAATAGACTCTCAAGGCAGTAGCCTTGTTAAAGAATAAACCTGATTATTCAAGTTTGTTCAGTTTTATATAGCAGCGCCTGGATTACCAACTCTCCAAACAACTATACTCGGTTCTTGTCGTCTTAGTTGAATTTGGTAGAGAGAATTAACATTTTCATCCAGCAGATATTTGAGTGTCATTTGTTTTTTTCATTGCATCCCGTTCAGCTTTGAGTTTTCGGAGTTTATCAATAAAAGGTGGGGGATTAAGTCGTTGTTGTTCTCGCACTTTATAACTCCACTCTAGCCAATCAGTCATATAAGCGCTAATCTTTTCTTGATTATGCAAATAATAAAGAATTGTTGCATAGACTTTTTCTAAGGTTAGTGTGGGATAACTTTGGACAATTTCCTCTGGAGTTTGACATTGATGGATGAAGTTATAAAGGATAGTTTCAATCCCTATTCTTGTCCCTTTAATGCGAATGTCGTCAGGACTAAAAAAGTCAAAGTAATCTTCTAGCAGCATTTATTTATTCCTCCTTGGTATCACCCCATCACAGTACAACTATCAACCATTAACAATTAACCATTAACTAAAGTAACCACTCAAAAACAAAACCCACCCGACTATCCTTGGCGAAAGGTGAATTTTGTTGTTGTAGATCACTAGATAAACGGAGATGGTTAGTGACAGCATAACCAACAGAAAAAGTAGTAACTCCTACCTCATCATTTCCTGCAGGAGAAACAAAAATCTGACTTAGAGAAATATCTCCTGCGCGGGAAAAAGCTAACATCAACCTTACTCCTAAACTAACCCCATCAGTAGCATAATCTTGAGTTTCCAGATAACGATAACCCAACATCGGGGCAAAATTGAGATAATTTCCTAAAGGGAAGAGAAAATAATGGAAAGAAGTCCCCACAGAAAGGCGATCGCCATTAAAAGATATCTGATAATCTGCACTCAAAGTCAAGCCAGTTTTACCAATAAATATATCTTCTATTCCCAGACTAATCCCCCCTGCTCCATCATCAGAAGGAAACTGAGAGTAACCCAAACGCAGACGAGTAGAAAAACTAGGTTTATTAAGAATATCCTCCCAAATATTAGGAATTTTTTCCTGCCAACGCTGGAAAACTGGACTATCTTCAATAACTTCTGGACTTAACTCTAAATTATCAGTAGGTAATTGAGGAGTTTCAGCTAAAACAGGATAAGTTTTGCTAGTCGAAATCAGAGTTATGATACCTACTGCCAGACCTATAACTTTATTCACCAGGAAAACAGCCTTTTCTTATTGGAGGAAAAACAATAAAACGGCCCTTCCTCCTAGGGCAGAGCCGCTTGATTGTAATGTAAAATTGATAAAAACACCATCAATTAACGAACAGTCCCTGCCAACTGTTCTACCCGAATCGGTTGCATCAAGTACAAACCGAGGAATTGGGAGCCATTGGAGAGATAAACAGGCAGTTTCTGCAAGAATTTCAAGATTTTAGGAGAATCAGAGTTATCTATTGCCCGCAGACGCTCATTATTACTCACACAAGTTTCCAGACGAGAGTAAAATTCCTGATTCTGCACATCTAGAATAACTGGGAAAACCCGCCCTGCTGTTTCATTAGTTTTCTCAATCACATACTTATCATACTCACGGGCATCTAAACCGAGAGAAGCATAGAAAGCAGAGCGTTGACAGTCATTAAGGTACATTGTGGCAAAAACAGACAACAGGAAGAAACGACACCATAAGCGAGCCTTCCAATCATTCAAAATACCAGGCTGGGCTTTCATAATAGCATCAAAGAAATCCCCGTGACGATTTTCATCCTGACACCAATTTTCAAAAAAGCGGAAAATGGGATAAATCCTGTCTTCTGGATGTTGTTCCAAATGGCGATAAATCGTGATATAGCGCCAGTAACCAATTTTCTCAGAGAGATAGGTAGCGTAGAAGATAAACTTGGGCTTAAAGAAAGTATATTTACGGCTTTTAGTCAAGAAACCCAAATCCAGACAGACATTAAAATCCGACATTGCCTTATTGAGGAAACCAGCATGACGCGCCTCATCCCGCGACATAAGATTAAAACACTCAGCCAGTAACGGACTTTTATCTTTTAATCGCCGTCCCAACTCCTTATACAGTAGGAAACCAGAAAACTCAGCCGTACAAGAGCGTTCCAAAAATTCTACAAATAAGCGACGAGTTTCCCCATCCATTTTATCCCAGGACTGGTTAAACTCCTCATCTCGAACAAAGTGATGACGATTATAATCTACACGAAACTCTTCGAGGATCGCTAGTAACTCATCCTCATTAACAGAGATATCCATTTTTGCCATCTCATCAAAGTCGGTAGTGTAGAAGCGAGGAGTGAGAATAGTTTCCTTGGCTGGGGTTTTGACTCCAGGGCGCAACTCTTCAAATTCTGGTTTTTTAAGGGTACTTACCATATAGTTATAATTGCTGATCTTCTTATTGTGGTTAGTAGTGAGTTGCAAACAACTCCAAAAGCCTAATGATGTCGTGAATTAATTATTTTAGGCTAGATTTTAGTCTAACAAGCTCTAGGCAGTGATTCAACCATTTTTTGTTAAGACTTCTAAAGTTATGTAACAATTAGTTATTAGTCACTGGTCACTGGTCACTGATAACTGATAACTGATAATTGATAAACGTGCGGGTAACATCATCAACCAAAGAAATTCTCAAGCCAAACGCCATTGCCCTCGGAAACTTTGATGGTATCCACAGGGGGCATCAACAAGTGGTGCAACCAATTTTAAAGATTGCCAAAGAAACCTCATTGTATAGTACTATTGTAACTTTTAATCCTCATCCCCGTGAGTATTTTTCAAGGGAAAAGAAAAAACTGTTAACTCCCCTGAAAGAAAAAATCAAACTGCTCGAAGACTTAGGAGTAGAACAATTAGTATTATTACCATTTAACAGAGAATTAGCAGAATTAAGTCCCCAAGAGTTTGTTGAGCAAATATTAGTCAAGCAGTTAGAAGCAAAATGGATCAGTGTAGGCGAAGACTTTAGGTTTGGGCATAAAAGAGCAGGAAAGAGCCAAGACTTAGAGGCGATCGCCGCTCAATTCGGCATAAAAGTTTATATCATTATTGAGCAAAAATGTCAAGGAGAGAAAGAACAAATCAGGATCAGTAGTTCTAACATTCGCCACGCATTAGAAGCAGGAAAACTAGAAACAGTTCAGACAATGCTAGGCAGGAGTTACACCCTAACAGGAGAAGTAGTAACAGGAGCAAAATTAGGGAGAAAAATCGGCTTTCCCACAGCCAACCTCAACCTCCCTCCCGAAAAATTTCTCCCCCGCTATGGAGTGTATAGTGTCAAAGTATTTTTAGCAGGAGAAACAACACCAATTTTAGGAGTAATGAATATAGGATGTCGCCCAACAGTAGAAGGCAAACATCCCACAGTAGAAGTGCATCTGTTAGATTGGACAGGGGATTTATACGGTAAAACCATAACAGTAAGTCTAGTAAAATTTCTGAGGGCAGAACAAAAATTTCCCTCACTCCCAGCACTGAAAGAGCAAATAACAGCAGATTGTGATGCAGCTAGAAAAAAATTGCTCATGGATCAGGGATAATAAATAATGACAATTAACTATCAACTATTAACTATCAACCATTAACCAACAATTAACAATTTATGAGAGATCTGATCTGGGCCCTGACAGAAAATCTAGGACGGACAATTGTCGGTAAAGCAGATGCCATTCGTTTAGTGCTAGTAGCACTCCTAAGCGGAGGTCACGCACTACTAGAAGATGTACCAGGAGTAGGTAAAACCCTCCTCGCAAAATCCTTAGCGCGATCTATCAATGGGAAATTTCAGCGAATACAATGCACCCCAGACTTACTGCCCTCAGATGTTACAGGAACTAATATATGGAATCCCAGCAGTCGGGAATTTGAATTTCTCCCAGGGCCTGCTTTTACCAATGTTTTATTAGCAGATGAAATCAACAGAGCCACACCCCGTACCCAATCAGCATTATTAGAGGTAATGGAAGAGCAACAGGTAACAGTAGATGGAGAAGCGCGAGCAGTACCCAAACCATTTTTTGTCATTGCCACCCAAAACCCAATAGAATATCAAGGAACATTTCCCCTCCCAGAAGCGCAAATGGATCGCTTTACGGTTTCCTTAAGCTTAGGGTATCCCACCGCAGCAGAAGAGTTGCAGATGTTGCAAAGACAAAACTCCAGCACTCCCGTTGACGAACTGCAACCATGTATTTCATTAGAAGAAGTATCTCAGTTGCAAAGCCTTTGTCGAGGGGTAAAAGTAACGCAAGAGTTACAAAATTACATGATTGACCTAGTGCGAGCCACCCGTGAAGATGAAGAAATCAGTTTAGGAGTTAGTCCTAGAGGAACAGTAGCTTTACAAAAAGCCACCCAAGCGTTAGCATTTTTAGCAGGAAGAGATTATGCAATTCCCGATGATGTGAAGTTTGTTACCCCCCATGTATTATCTCATCGTTTAATTCCCACAGGTGGTCGTCAAGGAAAAATTATCATTGAAAGATTGTTACGCTCAGTCCCTGTGGAAAAATCAGCCAATTAATGCAAAATGTTGTTCAATTCATACACAGGAAAAACCAAGAAAACTGCCAAGAAAAACCTAGCCAAGAGAGGAATATGGTGGTTGGTGCTCATTTTTTGGAGTATGGCCATAGGCTCGGGAATAAGCCAAGCACAAGGAACATCAGAAGCAAAACCAGCGGAAATAGGCAAAGAAGTCTATTTAGAACACTGTGCCAGTTGCCATATTCCTATTCCCCCAGAAGTGTTACCTACTCAAACCTGGCAAGAACTGCTCGAAAAACCACAAAATCATTATGGCGAAAACCTGAAAGACATAATTAGCATTACTCAGCGACTTATTTGGGAGTACCTTCGCCTCTATTCCCGTCCCCTCAACCCAGAAGAAAAAACCCCCATGTATATAGCTCAGTCTCGCTATTTTAAAGCTCTTCACCCTAGAGTAGAAGTACCAAAACCAGTAAATCATCAAAGTTGCAACAGTTGCCACATAGGAGTGCAAAACTTAGACTATCGTAGTTTAACCCCACCATGGGAAAATTCACCTTAGTCAAACCATCAACTATCAACTATATATTTTCAATCTGAACACCTGAGGGGAACAGCAATAATCAGCGGAATTTTGGGGAAAGTGTGTTAAAATAGTCTATCTAATAGTTATTAGTTATTGTCATTAAGCCTTAGTTATTAGTCAGAAAGATAAAAAACTGCTATGTTGAAAAAAATACTTGGGGATCCCAATGCACGCAAGCTGAAAAAATTTCAGCCTTTAGTTACGGAAGTAAATATTATCGAAGAAGACATTAAAAAACTATCTGATGCTGAAATGAAACAGAAAACAGCAGAGTTTGAGCAAAAATTGGCAAAAGGGACAACAGACGCCCAAAGAGAAGAAATATTAGAGGAAATTTTGCCAGAAGCATTTGCAGTGGTCAGAGAAGCAGCAGTTAGAGTATTGGGAATGCGACACTATGATGTTCAGCTTTTGGGGGGGATCGTTCTCCACAAAGGACAAATAGCAGAAATGAAAACTGGAGAAGGAAAAACCCTGGTGTCAACTTTACCAGCTTATCTCAACGGTTTGACAGGGAAGGGAGTGCATGTCGTAACGGTAAACGACTACTTGGCACGCAGAGATGCTGAGTGGATGGGACAAGTGCATCGCTTCTTGGGGTTGAGTGTGGGATTAATTCAATCAGGAATGACCCCAGAAGAAAGGAAGAAAAATTATGCCTGCCATATAACTTATACAACAAATAGTGAATTGGGTTTTGACTACTTGCGAGATAATATGGCAACTTCGATGGCGGAAGTAGTGCAAAGACCATTTAATTTTTGCATTATAGATGAAGTTGACTCGGTACTAATAGATGAGGCAAGAACGCCGCTGATCATTTCAGGACAGGTAGAAAGACCGACTGAAAAATATCTGCAAGCAGCAGAAATAGCTCAACAATTAGTAAAACAAATAGATGAGGGAGAAGGAGATTATGAGGTAGATGAAAAAGCTAGAAGTGTATTAATGACAGATGAAGGTTTTGCGAAAGCAGAGCAGTTGTTAGGGGTGAGTGACTTATATGACCAAGAAAATCCTTGGGCGCACTATATATTTAATGCAATTAAAGCAAAAGAGTTATTTACTAAAGATGTAAATTATATGGTGCGCAATGAGGAAATAGTAATTGTGGATGAGTTTACAGGACGGGTACTGCCAGGAAGACGCTGGAGTGATGGGTTACACCAGGCGATCGAGGCAAAAGAAAGGGTGGAAATACAAAGGGAAACCCAAACTTTGGCAACTATTACTTATCAGAATTTCTTTCTGCTCTATCCTAAACTTTCAGGGATGACAGGCACGGCAAAAACAGAAGAAACAGAATTTGAAAAAGTATATAACTTACAAGTAACAATAGTGCCAACAAATAAGCCTTCTCAAAGGAGAGATGTGGCAGATGTGGTATATAAAAATGAGGTGGCGAAATGGAGAGCAGTAGCAGAAGAATGTGGGGAAATGCACGAAGTAGGACGACCAGTATTGGTGGGAACAACCAGTGTGGAAAAATCAGAATTGCTCTCTAGGTTGCTACAGCAAAAAGGCATACCCTACAACCTGCTCAATGCTCGACCAGAAAATGTAGAACGGGAATCAGAGATAGTAGCACAGGCAGGGAGGAAAGGGGCTGTGACTATTGCGACGAATATGGCAGGACGAGGGACGGATATTATTTTAGGGGGAAACTCAGACTATATGGCGCGGTTGAAGATCCGAGAATATTTTATGCCGCGGATCGTGCGACCAGAAGAGGATGAACTGGTGGTGAGGGGGCAAGGAATGAAAGGGCGTAAGCGGGGTCAGGGTTTTGGAGAAGATGGGCAGAAAAAAATGAAAACCTGGCGAGCGTCGCCACAGATATTTCCGACTGAGTTATCAAAAGAAACAGAAAAATTGCTCCTAGAAACAGTGAAGTTTGCAGCAGAAAAGTATGGGGAACAAAGTTTAGGAGAACTAGAAGCAGAAGAAAAAGTGGCGATCGCTTCAGAAAATGCCCCGACAAATGACCCAGTAATTGAAAAAATCCGATCAGTGTATCGGGAAATTAGGAAAGAATATGATGAATTTACGGATAAAGAACACGATGAAGTGGTAAACCTGGGTGGACTCCATGTTATGGGGACAGAACGCCATGAGTCAAGAAGGATTGATAACCAGTTAAGAGGCAGGGCAGGAAGACAGGGAGATCCAGGTTCAACTAAGTTTTTCTTGAGTTTGGAAGATAACTTGTTGCGGATCTTTGGCGGCGATCGCGTGGCAGGTTTAATGAATGCCTTTCGGGTAGAAGAAGATATGCCCATTGAGTCAAAGATGCTCACCCGTTCTTTAGAAGGGGCCCAGAAAAAAGTAGAAACCTTCTACTATGACAGTCGCAAACAGGTGTTTGAGTATGATGAAGTGATGAATAATCAGCGCCGCGCTATTTATTCTGAACGCCGTCGGGTGTTAGAAGGGTTGGATCTCAAAGAACAGGTGATCCAGTATGCTGAGAAAACTATGAGTGAGATAGTTGACGCTTATGTTAATCCAGAGTTACCTCCTGAAGAATGGGATTTAGAAAGTTTAGTGAATAAAGTTAAAGAATTTATCTATTTAATGGCAGATGTACAACCTGCGGATTTGGAAGATATGACAGTAGGGGAGATGAAAACCTTTCTCCATGAAGAAGTGCGCAAAGCTTATGATTTGAAGGAAAATCAAGTGGAGCAAGTGCAAGCTGGTTTAATGCGACAAGCAGAGCGTTTCTTTATTTTGCAACAAATAGATACTCTGTGGCGGGAGCATTTGCAAGCAATGGATGCTTTGCGGGAGTCCATTGGTTTGCGGGGTTATGGACAAAAAGACCCATTGATTGAGTATAAACAGGAAGGGTATGAAATGTTTTTAGAAATGATGATTGACATTCGCAGGAATGTGGTTTATTCCTTGTTCCAATTTCAACCCCAGGGAGCTCAACCTCAAGCGGCATAGTCAGAAAAATGATGATCGGCCTGGGGTTTTTTGGAGCATGACGCAGGCATACACAGGAGTAGGGAGTAGAGTTTGATATTAATCAAATTGTAAACTATTCTGACCATTTGGCTCTAAATTTATCTCCCATTTAGGGGGATTACTACTATTATCATAGGCATAGATTGCTAGACATTTTTCCTGTTGGTTAAAAACCCTGAGACTGTAACCATATTCCCGCGCTACCATGCCAAACTGATTGACAAAGCGATAGCGTCCGAGATAGTCCATTAAACTCCAAAATTCCCGATTAACAACTAGATCAATTCGTTTTTCTTCTGGATAAGTTAACCAGTCCCTGACCAATTTACCGCCAAAAGGATCATACTGTTCTTTTGCCCACCAAAAGTTAGGTATTGTGACTTCGCCTTTAGCAGTTTCTGTTGCCATAATCTCACTTTTTTGTAACCACAATTCTCCATCACATCCAACTGGTTGAGTTTGAGCTGAGGTGGGAAATAGGGGAAAGATTAAAAACAACAATAGGGGGATTTTCTTGAAATATTTTCTCTTCATTCTTCCCAAAGACGACGACGAGGATTACCATTAAGACGTTCATGGGTGTCTAGCAGTAGCTTGGGTATATCTAACTTTTCTGGACACTTAGGCAGACAGTCGCCACAGCTTGTACATTTGTTCCCCTTATTCCCAGGAAACCAGTGTCCTGCATTTTCAAACATTTGGTAGCGATATTGACCATATTCTGTCATATTGTAGCCTACTGCCAAGTTCCGCAAACGCAAAACTTCGGGAATGTTGATGTTTTCTGGACAGGGAAGGCATTCGTAACATTGCAAACATCTGTCTGTACCTAAAGTATGAGCAAGATGAGTTTCTAAATCTTGTAAAATTTGCAGTTCTTCAGGTGTTAGTGGGTAATCCTGAGCAGCAAATTTCAGAGGTGCGATTAATTCTTCTGGGTTAGCAGCACCAACACTGAGAGTAGTAATGCGGCGATCGCCCAATAAAAAGCGATAGTTGAGTTGCAAGGGAGAGAAAGGTTGGCACAGTTTTTCTAATTGTGCTGGTGGAGTATAAAGACGGCCTGCTTTATCAGCAGGAGAAATAATAAATACTCCCAAATCCTTTTGAGCAGCTAACTCAACTGCCCTGTCATTCCGTCTATTGAAATAATAATAGTGGAGGTTGACAAATTCAAATAAATTAGTTTCAATGGCAGCCAGAATTAATTCTAAACTGCCGTGAGTAGAAAACCCCAGATGTCTCACCTTCCCCTCTGCGATCGCCTGCATACAACCCTTTTCCACCCACTCGAGATGTTCCCAGGTATTAATTCCATGAATTGCCAAACAATCGATATAATCAAGCTGTAACCGTTCTAAGGACTCTTCGAGCCACAGAGCCATCAAACCAGCCTCTGGGGTAGGCGGGAGCTTAGTAGTAATATATACTTGCTCCCTGGGGATAGATAAATTTTTCAGAGCTTGTCCGACATATTGCTCACTTTTCCCATAGCCCCTGGCTGTTTCCAGGTGATTAATTCCTGATGTTACTGCTTGAGATATAACTTGAGTAGCAGTCAACTCAGAAACCAAGCAGCGCATAGTACCGAGAGAAAAGACAGAAAAAAGTAAATTAGTTTTTCCGAACCGCCGATAACGCATAAAAATTAATTAGGAATTACTACCGCCCAACCTTCCACGTTTAATCAACTCTTCGGGGCTCAGATCAGCCAAAAACCTTCTAAACTCTTCCTTTTCTTGCTCATCAGCTTCTCGATCCACAGGGATAGAAGCATCAGCCACCACTTCTTCCATCACCCAGATGGGGCAACCAGTGCGGAGAGCCATAGCGATCGCATCACTGGGGCGACAATCTATTTCTTTTTTCTTTTCCCCCTGATTGACACACAACACTGCATAAAAAGTATTATCTTGAAGAGAATGAATAATGATCCGCTCCAAATTAATCTCCCATTCGTCGAGGATATTCAGGAGAAGATCATGGGTTAAGGGGCGAGGCGGTTTTTGTCTTTCTAATGCGCCAATAATTGCTCTCGCCTGATCCTGCCCAATATATATAGGTAGGGCGCGGCGATCTGTTCCGTCTTTCAGCAACACTATGGGGCTGCGGGTTACGGCATCTAAGGCAATTCCAGCTACTTTCATTTCAATCATGGGTTTTAGCCTCTAGAAAATGGTCGGCATTGACAACGGAGAAATATCAGCTCTCAAAGTATGGCTTAAGTTATAATTTAACTGCGTTTAAGTTAAGTCAAAAAATCGTCTAATCAAGCTACAATAAGTTTTTTCAACTGATGAGGGTTTTCAGCCCTTGATGTAAGCGATGACTGATTTTTGAGCTTACTGTTCTATTCTCTCAAAAAAAGCACCGTGTTTACTGGATTAGTTCATAGTCTTGGTTCAATTCGCCCAGTGGGACAACACCGTTTTGCTCTTTCTCTACTTAAGGAAAGCTCCAAGGCGGTTTTGTTTGATTTAGCCATTGGGGATAGTGTAGCAGTGGATGGAGTTTGTCTGACTGTGGAAGAAATTTTACCTGATGGTTTTGTAGCCACTGCTTCCCCTGAAACTCTCGAGCGCACGACGCTGGGAAAACCCAGCACCTCTTATGTGAATTTAGAAGCTTCTCTGCGGATGGGTAGCAAAATTGGCGGTCACTTTGTTACTGGTCATATAGATGGTATTGGCTGTTTAATTGAGTCTGTTGCTGCACAAAAAGCTTGGGAAATGACTTTTGGTGTTCCTCCTTCTCTTTCTGAGCAATGGGAGCGTCATATTGCTCCTTATCTAATTCCTAAAGGCAGTATTGCTGTCAATGGGATTAGTCTTACTGTAGCAGAATGTGACCCTGATTGTACTTGGTTTAAGGCTGCTGTTATTCCCCATACCTATACAGAAACTAATCTTTCTTCTTTAACAATTGGTAATTGGGTCAATATCGAAAGTGATATTCTGGGCAAATATGTTAACAAATTACTCTGCCATCGTCTTTCCCAAACCAATGCTCAAGAAGACATTAGCCTTGATTTTCTTGCAGAACATGGATATTTATCATCATAGCAGGGGTTGTACGGACGGGTTTAGGAAAAATCTCTGGGTCTCAAAGGAAAGCTGAAAATCAAAACCCGCCCTTTTTTGCTGTTTAAACCAATAACTAATAACTATTGATTCATTTTTTCTAACACTGCAACTGCTGAAGGTGAAGAACGAGTAAGATAATTAAAAACCCAAAATTTTACACTAGCATCTGCAATTACAGGAACTGTAGCAATGAATCCATAAATTAGTACTTTATTTTCGGGCAGTCCCACATGACTAGATAACCCTCCTAGCAAAACCTCCCAACCTTCCGCAGAATGATAACCGACAAATAAATCTGTAACTAAAATAATGAGAAAAACTTTAGTGGCATCATTAAAACTTTGAAAATATCTATGGAGAAAAGCTCTCACTATCGTTATTTGAGTTCGTCCAATATAAACTAAACCTACAAAAGATGCTAGAGCTGTCAAATCTGCAAGTATATTTTTTAAACCATCCAAGGTTCTATAGCCCGCTTCACGGAATATTTCACTAGCTTTTTCTTTGAGTTGTTCCAGTTTTTCCTCTTCAGATAGATGAAAATCTTCTATCAGTAATTCTTTAATTTCTAGTTCTTCTTTAAACATTGTATATTCCTGTAAAAAATGTTCTTCTAATTCGAGGCTAATCTTCACCTTAGAAGGGTTATCATCTCGGAAATTATTAAGTAAAGGTTCAAAAACTATATTTCTGGAAGTTATCTGAACAACAATGGGAATTATCAAAAGAATAAGCAACCATTTAATGGCAATTGTTTGATTTTTTCTGAGATAACGTAATTCATTAATTTTTTCTTGTTCATAGTCTGGAGTAAGTTCTTTTCTGATTTTACTAAAAGTTTCTCGAAAAGAACCCTGTTGAATTGTTTCAGGTTGGTTCAGTCGCGGAGGTAAATTAACTACTGTGATTGCTTTTTTGACTTCAGTTTGAGTCAAATTACTATAGCCAGATACTACTGAATTAATAAAGGCTAATTTTTCCAGAATTAAAGATTCTAAATTAGAATTATCTTGAATTGTGTCTATTCTGGAATTAGGAGGAAGTAAAAAACCACTAAATCTAAATTGAGTTAATTTGAGACGAATCCTCAAAAGTTGTCTCTCAAGTTGGGGTTGAAAATAATCATAAACCGCTTTACCTTCTTCTGTATTAAATGAGATAGATTTGCCATTAAAATGTTTATCTTCAATCTCTTTGATGAGAACTGCACCCTGGTAAGCATCTTCTAAAGCTTCTAAATAAGCTTGATTAATTAACTGCTGAATTTTGGGTATCAATGGAGTTTTCATAGTTTTCTGAAAGAATAACGCTTTATGATTACTACTAACAATAGCCGATGCTGATTGTACCTGGGGGCAGAGTAATTTCTGTTTTTGCGCCAACAGAATATAAGCACACTCGCAGTTCACCCGCTGCTGTTATTCCCTTGACAATTCCTGGACAACCGTTCACAGTAATGTTAGGTTTGTCTAACAGTTTCTGATAAGATTCTACCAGGGTTTCTATGCCTTTTGCTAAGTAATATTCATAACCTGATAAAATTCCGTTAAGGGTAATTTCTGCTAACATTTCTAAAGAGTTAATTTCAGGGAAAGATTGGAGATTAATTCCTGTTTCTGGGACGGAATTTACCCAATTAATGCCTACTCCAATTACTAAGTGGGTAATTTTTCCCTGCTGTACACGAGTTTCGCTTAAAATTCCTCCCAGTTTCTTTCTATTAAGTAGGATATCATTGGGCCATTTAATGAGTACGGGGATGTTATGCTTGTTTAAGCTAGTGACAATTCCCCACGCACTAAATATGGTAATGTGGGGAGCGTTGGTTGCTAGTAAGTCGGTGGGTAAACCCAGGGAAAGGTAAAGTCCTCCTGGAGTTGACTGCCACACTCTCCCCCACTGCCCTTTTCCCCCTGTTTGTTCACAGGCGATCGCTACTATTGGCAATTTTACTCCTTCTTCAATCATTTCCCAGAGTTTTTGATTGGTAGAAGGGATACTTTCAAATATCTGCCAGCTTAATTCTGATTTTTGCCAAAATTTTGCCAATTTCTCGATATTAAATCTCATTATTGATTCAAGGGGAAAATTTAGTTATACTCGATCAGGTTAAGATTTGAGTTTTTTGATGCCCTTAATTTAAAGTTGAAATTGTGGTGTTTCCATCTGTTATTCCCGAATTAAATGCTCCAGGTTGGCAGTGGCAAAACTGGGAAGGTTTGCCCTATTTAACTTGTAATTTACTGCAAAACTGGCAACATGGCTTTTTTACGCAACAGTTTGATCCTCGTTCTCCTGAAGAACTGGTACAGGTTTTACAGCCTCATGCGCAAGTTTATCGTGTTCAACAGGTACATAGTAATCGGGTAGTAATGCCAGAGGAAATGGGGGAAGAAGAACAAGCAGATGGGATCATCACCCAGGAGTCTCACCAGTCTGTATGGGTGGCAAGTGCTGATTGTACTCCTATACTCATGGGCGATGTGATTACAGGAAGAGTAGGAGCAGTTCATGCTGGGTGGAGAGGAACAGCAAAAGGTATTGTAAAAAAGGCGATCGCCTTTTTCCTCTCTGGAGGTAGTTTGATAGAAAATATCCGTATTGCACTAGGCCCTGCTATTTCTGGCACTGTTTATCAAGTGAGTGAGGAGGTTGCAGCAGAGGTTTGTGCAGGTCTTTCTACTCTAGAAACCCTACAACAATTATCCCATTCTCCAATTTTAGATGACCCGAAACCTGGCAAGGTTCGCTTAGATGTGCGCCGAGTCATTTATTTACAGCTTGAGCAAATAGGTATTACTTCAGCCCAAATAACCTGCGCTCCTTATTGTACTTATCAGCAGGATCAGTATTTTTTTTCCTATCGTCGCGCTCAACAAAAAAAGGTGCAATGGTCAGGTATTGTCAGTAAGATTAATCCTTAATTTGAAACCTCAATTACTACTAAATGCGTGACAAGTTATTAGACATGAGTGCGAAACTAAAACCAAAATCAATTTTTATATTTATTTCATGTAAAACTCTCCCTACTCCATACTCCCTACTCCCTACTCCCTACTCCCTACTCCCTACTCCCTACTCCCTACTCCCTCCTCCCTACTCCCTCCTCCCTACTCCCTACTCCCTACTCCCTACTAAAGATATGCATGCCAGAATGTCTATTTTTAGGTTTGACTGGGGGTAGGGCCGAAAGCAGCAAGCAAAAGCAAAGCAATGCCCACATTAATCAATACATCTGCGAGATTAAATACAGGGAAACGAATTAAGCGAAAATCGAGAAAATCTACTACATAACCAAACAAAAAGCGATCAATGCCATTGCCCAAAGCACCAGCTAGAATACAGCCGTATGCCAATTGTTCAAGTAGATTAAGTTTGGGCCCAAAGCTGGCTACACCCATTAAACCCAGACTAACAGCTAAAGATAACCAACGCAACCAGCTTGCTCCCCCCTGAAAGAAACTAAACGCCGCTCCTGTATTAATAACATAAGTCAAGTGAAAAACATTAAACCAAAGTGGTCGAGTATCCCCCACCTCAGCAAAATTTTGCACCACCAAATACTTAGTCAATTGGTCAAAAATCAGACCAACAATAGCAACAACCCAGAAATAACTATTTTTTTTCAGTACAGTTTTTACTTTCACATTTAGCCAACTCAATAAAACAATAGCTTGCGGAGCAAATATGCTATTGTTGATGTCACCGCCACCAAAATTAAATGACCAGGAAAAGGATTAATAGAGTAGATATAAACCCCTTGTTTCAGGTATTCTAAATGGCTCAAACTTGGATTTTGTGGAATCAAAAATGATAACCCAAACAAATAAATTATCCCGAATAAGTGAATAATTCCCAAGCCGCAAATAGCACTCAAAGCTAAAGAATCTAAATGTGGTTTAGTGCGAAAAGCTAACCAACCACATATCCAAGCTCCAGGAATAAAACCGAGAATATAACCAAAAGTAGGTTCTTGAAAATAGCCAATTCCCCCACCAAAAACAAACACGGGCAACCAAAATAAACCCAAAACAACATAAGCAATTTGGGACATCACCCCACCATTTTTACCTCCTAAACAGCCAGCTACTAATACACCCACAATCTGAAAGTTTACAGCTAGGGAATTGGTCAGAATACCTTCATTTCCCCAATTCCAAGGAAAATTAACGGTAAAAGCTTCAATAAAAGTCCCTAAAATTGTGAGTAATAAACCAACTAATGCCCAGAGAATTTCATCAACAAAACACACATCAGTTATCAATTATAGTAGGGTGCGTTACGGCTGCGCCTAACGCACCGAAGTTATCACTTAATCGTTCAACCATCAACCATCAACCATCAACCATCAACCATCAACCATCAACCATCAACTATTGATAGGAGCTTCACCACCTATAAGACCTAAAGATTCAAGCATAGAGTGGTCTTGTGCTGGAGATTGTCCCAAAGTAGTGAGATAATGGCCAATTAACATCGCATTGATCCCAGATTTTAGGCCCAAACTTTGCATTTCTCCCATAACAGCTTCCCTTCCCCCCGCATAGCGGAGAATTTGTTGCGGAAGAATGAAACGGAAAATAGCGATCGCCTTCAATGCCTCATACACATCCAATTTCGGTTTTCCCGCTAAAGGAGTACCTTCCCTGGGATTTAATAAATTAATCGGTACTGACTCTACCTCCAACTCCCGCAAAGCTAAAGCTAAGTCCACCCTATCTTCCCAACTTTCTCCCATACCCACAATGCCCCCAGTGCAAGCTTGAATACCTGCAGCTTTGAGGTTTTTCACTGTTTCCACGCGATCGCCCCAACTGTGAGTTGTCACCACTGCCGAAAAATAGTTTTCCGAAGTTTCCAAATTATGGTTATAGCGAGTCACCCCTGCTGCTTTCAAAGCCATTGCCTGTTCTGGAGTTACTTCTCCTAAAGCACAACAAGGTTTTATATCAGTTTCCGCAATTATCGCCCGTACCGTTGCCAAAATCGCCTCAAATTCTTGAGATTTGGGGCTACTATATTTTGGCCCTCTACCCTGACTTACCAAACAAAAGCGTTTTGCCCCTGCCCCTGCCGCTACCTTTGCATTCGCCAGTATTTCTGCTTCAGATTTCAGTCCATATATAGGTGAATTTTCCCCAGGATGATGAGCCGACTGGGAGCAAAAACCACAATTTTCCGAACAATTACCCGATTTGACATTAATAATACTGCATAAATCTACCACATTTCCGCAACAAGCCTGACGTATTTTATCCGCTGCCGCACACAACAGCAAAATATTTTCCTGACCTTCAATACAAGTTAAACTCAGAGCCGTTTCTCGCTCAATATTTTCCCCTGAAATAACTTTATCAGCCAGTTTATTGAGCCATTGCCCCAAAGACTCCCCTCCTGCTGGCAGACTTGGTAATGACTCATACTTAGTATTCGCTCTAGATAATAATGACACTGAACTTTCCACTTGATAATTCCTTTAATTTATAACCCCCTTTACTTGGACAATTGTGTTTTTTGCTTTTGCTTATTTTCCACAAACTCAGTTAGGGGGAAGTTTAATTAATATACCTGCCTCAGAAAGCCAAGACGATCTATTTGCTTTTCAGCTCAACAATCATCCTATCATCAAAATGCCAAGTCCTGCCGTTTCGGTATATTTTTTAGCTTCATGCAACCTTTCTTCTCATTTTCTTTACTTGTTCCTGTTATACACTATACTTGGTTTAAATTATAAAACACTTGCCGCTTAAAGCCGAAGTGTTATCTGCCTTTCAGTTTTTAAGTCGCATTTTATACTTTTACTCTCCTTGATCACCGCGCCGTCGAATTTGTCACTCTTGCAATTTCTGATATAGGTATATTAAACTATTAATTTAATTAAAGCCTTAACCTATTCTTAAACTTCATTGCCTATAATCGTACACTCAAAGGGAGAAGCAATAACAATTTAATTGTTAAAAACTGCCTGAAAGCAAGTTAACATTATAGTCAAACTTGAACCAAAAAAAACCAAAAGCTAAAGAGTAAACTCCGTGACCAGTATTTCAGAAAGAAGACTCGAACAGCGCCCACCTCTAGAGAAAATCATGGACACAGTGTTTCTCTGGGCCGCCAGAATTAGTGCCTTAGCGATCGCAGGAGTACTGATCTGGATCATCACCCTTGTATTTATTCAGGCTTTACCAGCCATAGGTCAATTTGGACTGGGTTTTTTATTTAAAAGTACTTGGAACCCAGTAAGAGATGAGTATGGAATTTTAACACCAATCTATGGAACTATTGTAAGTTCATTAATAGCTTTGCTAATTTCCGTTCCCATTGGTCTAGGAGTATCCATCGTTCTCAGCGAAGACTATCTACCAACCCAAATTCAAAGAATCTTAGTATTCTTGGTAGAGTTGCTAGCAGCTATACCAAGTGTGGTTTATGGATTATGGGGTGTATTTGTCTTAATTCCCTTCTTAAGAGAAATTACACCATTAAAAGGACCCTCCATGCTACCAGCGGCACTCATCTTGTCCGTAATGATCTTACCCACCATTTCGGCGATCGCCCGTGATGCTCTGATCAACGTTGATATTGGTGTGCGACAAGCAGCCGTAGGATTAGGAGCAACTCGCTGGGAAACAATCTTATTAGTTATTCTCCCAGCAGCTTCATCAGGAATTATTGGCGGGATCATGCTGGCACTAGGTCGAGCACTAGGCGAAACCATGGCAGTTACCATGTTGATAGGTAACTCAAATCAACTTAATGTATCGCTCTTTCAACCCTCTAACACCATCTCATCTCTCCTAGCTAACCAGTTTGCCGAGGCTAGTGGATTACAAGTGTCTGCACTCATGTATGCTGCTTTAGTTTTAGCAATAATCACCTTAGTGGTGAATATGCTGGCTCAAATAGTGGTAACTCAATTACAAAAAATCTAACTATGACATCAGAATTTATCTCAGAGCAATTTGACCCGGGAAGTTTAAAAAAGAATACCAAAGATCCTCGCACTCTGTTTGGGCTGATTATGTCAGGCATTGCAGGAACTTTTATGGTGATGGCAATTATCCCTCTGATCATCATTTTATTATATCTCTTGATTCAAGGCATCAGCTCAATTAGCCCCAGTGTCTTTATTGAACTACCACCACCGCCGATGGTTGAAGGAGGAGGATTTGGGAATGCTCTTTTAGGCACAGTAATTATGGTGAGCATTGGGGCATTAATTAGTGTACCCATTGGCATATTAGCAGCCATTTTTCTCTCAGAGTATAGCGGTGGACAAATAGCCAACTGGATTCGTTTTGCTACTAACGTTCTCAGTGGCGTACCCTCTATTATTATCGGGGTTTTTGCTTTCGGTGCTATTGTGCTAACCTTCAAAACCTATTCCGCCTGGGCTGGGGGTTTTGCTCTGTCCATTCTCATGTTGCCCATTATTATACGGACTACAGAAGAAGCTCTGAAGCTCGTCCCCCAAGAAGTAAGACAAGCATCGGTGGGGATTGGTGCAAATGATTTTCAAACTGTGCTGTTTGTGGTTATGCCTGCTGCTATACCAGCAATTCTCACAGGAGTAACCCTAGCAATAGCTCGTGCGGCTGGGGATACAGCCGCCCTACTATTTACCGCTCTATTTACTCAGTTTTGGCCAAACTGGGAAAATAAACTGGCTGAACCAACAGCATCCCTCGCCGTGCTAGTGTATAACTTTGCTATTGTTCCTTTCAAAAATCAACAGGCACTGGCATGGGCGGCTGCTTTTATTCTCGTGCTCTTGGTACTGTTGACCAGTATCATTTCCCGCCTGGCAACGTCTAAGCGTCAATTTTAACCATTAACTAAATACTTAGGAGGAATAATTTTATGTTGTCTTCAGAAGACACAATCAATCAAACACAAGCTGTTTTAAATGCAGAAAATGTTGATATCTATTACGGGGATTTTTTGGCTCTGAAGGGCATTTACATGGAAATTCCTAAAAATAAAGTAACAGCTTTTATTGGGCCTTCTGGCTGTGGTAAAAGTACTTTGCTCCGTTGTTATAACCGCCTCAATGACCTAATTCCCGTCTTTAAACTGAATGGAAAAATTACTTATCACGGTCAAAATCTTTATGATCAGGATGTTGATCCTGTGCAAGTGCGTCGGCGAATTGGTATGGTGTTCCAAAAACCTAACCCTTTCCCTAAATCTATTTATGAGAATATTACCTTTGGGGCAAAAATAAATGGTTTCAAGGGAGATTTTGACCAGCTTGTGGAAGAGTCTCTTAGGGGCGCTGCTCTCTGGGAAGAAGTAAAGGATAAGCTGAAGCAAAATGGGATGTCTATTTCTGGGGGTCAACAACAAAGGTTGTGTATCGCTAGGACGATCGCCCTTAAACCAGATGTGATTTTAATGGATGAACCTTGCGCCGCTCTTGACCCTATTTCTACCCTGAAAGTTGAAGAGTTGATCCACCAACTGAAGGAAGAATACACAATTATAATTGTGACTCACAATATGCAGCAAGCGGCGCGGGTGGCAGATTATACTGGCTTCTTTAATGTTAGGGTGACAGAAGAAGGAAAACGTCAGGGTTATTTGGCAGAACATGATCTGACAGAAGTAATCTTCCAAAATCCCAAGGAAGAAGCAACTAAGCAATATGTTAGCGGACGTTTCGGTTGATGGGTGTTCTCGAAGGGGAGGGGACGATGTCCCCCTCTCCTGTGTAAGAATTGATCCCATTTTCTTGGTAGGATAATTGAGACTCTAAAATTTAAAAATTATGAAGGTAAAATCCTACTTATCTCGTGTCCTTGCTCTTGTTTTAGTGTTGGTGGTTACTTTGGTTGGTTGTTCGAGTCCCACAGGACTCACAGGAAATTATACTGATGATACTTTCGCGGTGGTGGAAAAGTTAATCACGGCGATCGATTTACCAGATGATGCGCCAAACAGACAAGAAGTACTAGGGTTGGCAAAGGATGAAATTAATGATTATATTTCTCGCTATCGTCGGGATGACAAAAATTCAGGACTCCGTTCTTTTACAACTATGCAAACAGCCCTCAATTCTTTAGCAGGATACTATAATTCCTATGGTAATCGCCCTCTGCCAGATAATTTGAAACAACGTCTTAAGGAAGAGTTTAGACAAGTTGAACTGGCTCTGAAACGCGGCGCTTAAAAGTTATTTGTAGGGGCAGGTTTAGGTATAACAAATGTACTCACCCCCATAACCTGAATATCAAAACCCGCCCCGTCCTCGGTCACACTCCTGCTTTTTTTGGGAAAAGCATAATCAACACCCCTGGAAATATTTTTTTTTCGTGCTAGAATAATAAATGGTTAATTAAATCAGTCATATTTGCCAGTTACAAAGATAACTGACAACTGAAAAGCGGACGTGGCGGAATTGGTAGACGCGCTAGATTTAGGTTCTAGTATCTCTGATGTGAGAGTTCGAGTCTCTCCGTCCGCATCCAGGGTATTATAATAACTCCCTTCCCGTATTTGCGGGGAGGATAGAATTTTAACCTGTGTAGGGGCATCACAATGTGATGCCCTTATCTATTAATAATAATAAGCTATGTCAGCTTTCTTCTTTTGGTTCTGTAAGTAAAACCTGTACCAGGAATCCTTACAGTAGCTTGTAGGCCTTGTTGATTCAAATTAATACTATTGCCTCTTTTACCGATGGAAACTCCTCCCACACCCCTGTTATTGAGGTTTAGTGTAACTCCTGGGATAATTTGAATGCTTCTTCTGACTCGGATTCCCATTGATACCTCCTGTATATACTTAATTAATTCGGTTTGTTAATTAAGTATAATTTAAAACATTCTTTCTGTTGTTGGGGCATTATTTAATTATTTTTAACGTAATATGAAGCTGGTGGCAGTCTGGGGGCTTTTAGCAGTAATCTAAAATCTTTGAAAATCTACTTGACATTAGTTAATCTAAATGCTATAATGGCACTATGAATAGATTTTAGTTGATAATGGACGATCTAATCTCAATCTCTAAAGCCTCCAAGCTAAAAGGGG